>JBMFMH010000005.1:22466-48176 GCA_049970775.1 bacterium
TTAAAATAAAGCCCTGCGAGCTCTTTGAATTGGGATGAAAACCATTTTCTGTTTAGCGAAAGTAAAATTTGACCTGAGAGACCCTGACGAGCTCTATTTGGCGCAAAGGGAGATTGAAGCTTTGTTGGGAACTAAAACGAAATTTATTCGCACCATAGCTTCCTTAATTAAAGAACCACCTTTCAACCTCCTGGGTGAGGAAGTTATTCACCTATTATGCCGCCTCGTTTATCTGGGTGAAGGACAGGGCTTCTTAGCTGAAATCCCTCCGAGGGAAATGCAAAGCGTGGTCAAGCGGGCTACTTTCTTCCGTGAGATTTACATCTTTTTTAAGGCGAGAAGAGAGGAGCTATTGAGTTTAATTGATTTGATAGGAATAAAAACCACCAGAAACGAATTAGAAAAGGAGAGAGTAGCGCCCAATCCGTGGACGGATATCTTCCTGCACGAGGTGAATGGGGGAAAACTCGTTGCCATAAGATTCTTGCCTTTCCAGACCCTGTTTGAATATGCATCTGAAGTATTGAAACTTCCTGCCGTCGTTTTCCGTCCCCGAAATAGCGAGAAATGGGAGGATTATTTCCGGGAGAAAGAAAGGGGAGTGGAGGGAGGCATTAGCGAACTAATTGAGCATATGAAGAGCGGATATTATCGTTCACCCCACTTCGGTTTGGGGAAGAATCACATCGGTGATTTCGTTGACTGGGCTTCTACTGACCTCCGCAAGCCTTTCCTACATTATCTCCATAAATATAAGGGTAAGGGAGACCCAAGGATTTCTCGTGCTTTGATAAACTTGCTAAATGTAAAAGAGGGAGAGACAATACTGGACCCCTTTGCGGGTTCCGGCGCCTTCTTAGCCGATGCCCCAACTATGGGCTTGAATGCTATTGGGATAGAAATCCTTAACATAGGCAAATTGATATCAGAGGTAAAGTGCAATTTGGGGATTAATCTTGAGAAGCTGAGAAGCTCTATAACGAAGCTATTTACGGCGATGGATAGAGGGGACCTTTTCAAGATAGATATCAATAAGGAATTGAGGGAGATAGATGCAAAAATAAAAAAACATATGGCGGATGGCAGCGCTTACCAAAACATAAATCCCTATCTTCCCAAGATTATAGCGCTCAAGCTTTGGATAGAAAAAGAAGAGGAGGAGATAAGGAAATTTCTTTTAGTTCTCTTAAGCCAAGAAATCGTTGAATTTTCCGAGAAAAAGAGGGGACAAGATATAGTTTACGCCTTCAAATCCTATGTGGAAGATAGATATTTAACCCTTTTTGCCACACGAAAATTGGCGGAGGTTCTGGATTTAAACTTGAACGAGGGCAAGGTTGTGATAATCAAGGGCGATTCAACGAATATGTCTATGTTGAAGGATGGGTCAATTGATGGAATATTAACCTCTCCTCCTTACTTTGACGCTTTGGATTATATCGGAAATAACAAAATCTCCATCATAATCTTGGGCTTGGACGAAGACCTCTCTTATGGTTCAACGAAACATTTCTACGAGGCTCATCATAGGGAAGAAGGATGCAAAACCCTTCCCTTGTTCGTTAGTGACAAATACTTCGCTATCCAACTACCTCCTTCAAGCCTTCAGCTGATAAATTTGCTCAGGGAAGCGAAGAAGGTTGAGAAAGCCACCGTCGTTGAGAATTATCTTAAGATGATGAAATTATCTTTTGAGGAATGTTATCGTGTGTTAAAAAAGGGAAGGTTCTACTTAATGGTCGTTAGCAAGTATCATAAATGGGTGATTAAAGGGGAGGAGCGGATAATAGAGACCTCCCCGATATTGGCGGATTTGGGGAAAGCCGTCGGCTTCAAGGTAGCCGATGTGATTGAACACGGTTTATCAAAGGCGGATAAAGGCAAGATAGGAGTGGAGGACATAATCGTCTTCCAAAAGTAAAATAAATACCATAAAATCGCCCTGGAGGTGTTTTATCTTGGAGACGAAAGTTTGGGAAGGCGAGATAGAAATTCCCACTTATTGCCTAGGCGACGAGGACCCCTTCCCTCCTTTTCAAAGGGAAGGGGACGATGCTATTTATCCCTATACTATGCTTGATGATATAACGGAAAATAAAATCCTTCGTTCCTACCACGCTGTATTCTTGGAGAACGAATACCTTCTCCTCACCGTGCTTCCCGAGCTCGGGGGAAGGATATATTCCGCCTATGATAAAATAAGCAAAAGAGAGATTTTTTATAGAAATAATGTCGTTAAACCCGGCTTAATAGCTCTCAGAGGAGCGTGGATATCAGGAGGAGTGGAATTCAATTTCCCCAAAGGACACAGCACGACCACTGTATCTCCAATTCTATACGAGATAAAGCGCTATGAGGATGGAAGCGCCAGCGTCATAGTGGGGAATAGGGAAAGGCTAAGCGGGATGAAATGGTTAGTTGAGATAAAACTCTATCCCGGTAAAGCCTTTATAGAGACAAACATCGCCCTCTACAATCCCACCTCGTTCCCTCATCGCTTCTATTTCTGGTCCAACGCCGCTGTTCCCGCCCATCAAGAGATGCAATTCATTTATCCCATTACCTCGGCTTACTATGGAGCAACAACCGTTAAATATCCGATAAACGAAGGAATTGACCTCTCCTGGTATGTAAATCATAAGTTTGCAGTTGACCTATTCGCTAAGGATTGCAAGGATGATTTCTTCTGTGCCTATGACCACTCCTCTGATTTCGGTGTCGTCCATTTCGCAAGTAGATTTGAGGCGATAGGGAAAAAGTTCTTCACCTGGGGATGTGCAGATGATGGTCTTATCTGGGCGGAAATCCTCAGCGATGGAGATGGACCTTACTGCGAAATTCAAAGCGGAAGGTTCAAGGACCAGTCCACTTACGATTTCCTCCTTCCCCATTTCAGGGAAAGCTGGCGGGAAATATGGTATCCCCTAAGAGGGATTGGAGGTGTAGTAAAGGCAAACGATTTGGTAGCACTTAATCTTAAAAAAGAGAGGGGAAAGCTCTTTTTAGGCATCTGTTCCACCCTTTATATTCCTTCCGCAAGGATTGTCCTTGAGCAAAAAGGTAAGAAAATTCAAGAGTTTGAAACCCCAATTCATCCCTCTCAGCCTTTTTTAAGCGAGCTTCCCTTCCCTAAAGACCCTTCTCCCTTGACTTTAAAGATAATCGTTGATGGTAAAGAAATAATAACTTACGAGGATGAAAGAAAAGAGGAGGGGGAATTTCCTCTGCAAGTGGGAAAAGAAGAAGCTAGCGAGGTATTTTATCTAAAAGGGTTAGATAGGGAGCGCTTCAATTTGAAGAAGGAGGCGGAAAGGCTTTATTTAAAGGCACTTGATATTGATGCTGGCTTTTCCCTCGCTCATTTAGCCTTGGGAAGGATATATTTGGAGCGTGGGCAATGGGAGAAGAGCGAGGAGCATTTGAGGAGAGCTTTAGCTCGCAATTCCCAGAGCGGTGGGGCGAATTTTTACCTCGGGCTCCTTTATAAAATTAAAGGAGAGAAAGAAAAGGCGAGAGAATTCTTTTGGAGAGTGAGGGATGGAGAGTATCTCCCTCTCAGCTATTATCATCTGGGCGAGCTCGCCCTTTCTGAGGGGGTTTTCCCTCTTGCGGAAGAGTTGTTCAAGAGGGTTTTGGAGAAGAGAGGAGACGATGTAAGGGCGATGATTATGCTGGCGATTGCTTTAAGGAAGCAGGGAAGGAACGAGCTTGCGAAAGAATGGTTGTATAGAGCGCTTCAATATGACCCCCTTGATGGATTAGCTCTTTTTGAGCTTTATCTTCTTGAAGGAATTGAGGATTTCCGAGTTAGATTGAAGCGCTGGGAGGGACTTCCCGTTCTCCTTTCAAATGGCGAGATAGGGACAACCCAGGATGCCTATCTTTCCGAGGCTGACGATTATCTTGAAATAGCAAGGGCATACATCAATGCGGGGCTTTGGGCGGAGGGGATAAGCGTTTTGGAGGAGTATCTGAAGGATAGAGAAAGGGTATATCCCTTGGTTTATTATTATCTTGGGTATTTATGGGATAGGAAGGGAGATGAGGAGAAGGCAATGACGTATTTCCAGAGCGGAGCAAAGGAGAAGCCGGATTTCCTCTTTCCAAACGAGATAGAGAGCTTGGCTGTCCTTGAGACCGCTTTGAGATATAATCCCACGGATGGCTGCGCCCTTTATGCTTTGGGGAATCTGCTATACGCCCTTGGAAGAGAGGAGGAGGCTTTGGGGATTTGGGAGCAAGCGGAAAAGCAATTTGCTTTTCCTCCCCTTTATCGCAATCTCGCCCTCGCATATTTGAAAGTGAGAGGCGATATTGAGAGGGTGGAGGAACTTTATTTAAAAGCGATGGATTTGGAGAAGAATTGGCGTCTTTATTTGGAGCTTGACAGGATTTATGCGAGTGTAAATGAGAAGGAGAAGAGGCTTAATCTTCTGCAATCTGCTCCCGAGGAGGTCAGGAGGAAGAGCCAGGTTGTAGCTCGCTTAGCGGAAGTGTATTTGGAGCTGGGGGAATACGATAAGACGATAGAGCTTCTTATGAGCAATACTTTTCGCCCTTGGGAGGGGGAGGTAAGGATGCGGCAGATTTATTATCGTGCTTATGTTGAGAGAGGGAAGAAGCTATTTGAGGAAGGAAGGTATGAGGAGGCGAGGGAAAGTTTTGAGAGGGCATTGGAGTATCCGAGGAATATCGGTGTGGGTAAACCCTACAATGCGAGGGACGAAGAGGCGAGGGAATGGTTAGAAAGAACACGAAAGGTCTTTTAAAAGGGGATATCAATCGTTGGGTTTGCCATTTCCTCAATTATCGCTTCCTTAACCTGCCCAGCTTGATACATCATAGTTGGGCTCCCACCTAAATCCGTCAAGTCCTTCCCCACGCAGTATATTATCCTCTGCTCTTTGGAATATTTAAGAGGCTTTCCGTCATAGGGGTCTATTGGCAGGCGAGATAGATATCTCGGCACGAGTTCATCTAAGCTGGAAGGGAGGTCGCCCCTCTCCTCTTTATAAGCTTTTAAGGCGAACAAACAAGCTGCGCTTTCTAACTTGAACTCATCAATGCATTTGTAGTTCAAAAACGATGCCCAGGAAAGGGAGGCGTTATTGACCATCATCCTACCATAAGGGTTTTCCTTGAAAAGCAAATCCTTTATTGATATCTTCCCTTTGCTTTTTTCCCTTTCCTCTATCCATTCTTTTATCCTCATATCCTTATAATATCTACCAGTATCCTCTATCACCTTTCTATAGCGCTCCGATAGTTCGTTGAGGGTTTTATTGGGGAGGAATAGGAATTTTATCCAGGGGTTAAGAAAAGCGAGGCGAGCGGTGAAATTGCCATTGATTATATTTTCCAATTCCCGGTCTTTACGACTTGACCTCCAATACCGTAAGTCTTCCACTTTTCGGCAAAAATTCCTACTCAACATATATTCCATCCTAAAAGCCCTTTCCAAGCCTTTGCCATTTTTCGCCATCGCTTCCAATTCCCTGGCAAACATCCTCAATTTTGGGGGAGGTAAGTCGCTTTTGCCAGCCATTTTTATCAACGGTTTAAAGCCAATGGATATTATCGCCTTTGCGACCAAATATTGGAATGCCCCTCCAGGTCTTGGGCTGTTCTCCAACATAACCCCCAATTTAACTACATTAGTCAGCCATTTGAGCGCTTCCTCCTCTCTTCCCCTCGCCCACATATAGTTCGCCCGGACCACTCCCCACCTTGCGAGCTCCCTCATCTTGCTGAGCGATGAGAAGATTGTGATTGTGGTGAAGTTTCTTGGGTTCTCCAGCTCTGGAATCTGGAGATAGGGACAGCGAAGAGCTTTTTCATAATTCCTGTAAAAGTCCTCGTTGCTCGCCATCAACTGGGAAGCTTCTTCCGATAACAATCTCCTCCCCGCCAGCATATCGTTGAAGAGGTCTTGCCAAAATGTTGTAGTTGCCCAGCCTTGCGGTGGAAATCTCTTATCCAAGGCTTCCATCAATCCATAGTAGGCGTTCTGTTCCCGGGGGATGCTAACCTTTGCTAAGACAAGGTCGCTATCGTTTATAGGTGGTATATCCCTCTCGGTGAAAATGACGAAGATTCCCAGGGCGATTAGGAAGGTAAGAAGAGGCATTCCAAAAGTTCCCGCTAATGAATAGGCAAATATTTCTTTCGCCTTTGGCTCTTTAACAGGTTCCTTTGCTTCAAGCGCTCTCAAGTCCTCATATATCTGGGCAAGGTAAATAAGGAGAAGGGGGAGGAGGAAAAGCTGGAGGAGGAAAAAGGCGCTTCCGCTCACCAAGTTAGATAAAGGAATGTAATCTATTTTGATGGTTAGCTCGCTTGAGATGGCTAATGTTATCAGCAGGTAGATAGCGATGATGAAGAGGAGCCTCACGAGGATTGCCCAAAACCTTCCCTTTACGAGCTGACCGCTCCTTGCGATAACTTCCAAGCCATTTTTCCCCTCAAATGCGAAGACGGGTAGGACTAGGGAAAGCCATATGAAAAGGAGGATTCCCGGAACGAGGGCGAATATGAGCCCGCCGATGATTATTGAGGCGGAAAGGAAGCAGAGCCAAAGAAAGGGGATGAAACGCTTCCAGCTTTCCCGGTAAGCTTCAAAGGTGGATAGCTCTCTCTTGTGGGCGTAGAGCAAGGAAAGGGACGAGAGGAGGAAAAGGAGAACAATAGCGATTAGGAAAATAAAATGGATGAAAGGGAAGAAAAGAAAGCGGGTTTGGGAAAGAAAATAAAGGATATGAAGCGAAAGGATAGAGAAGAAAACGGGTAATAAGAGGATGAGGAGGAATCTATAGAATTTGCCACGATAGATTCCCCAGCTGTCTTCAAACAAAGAAAAGAGGCTTCTTAATTTACCCGAAGATGGCACTTCACTCATCTTTATCCCTCCTAGGGATTAGACGAGTGAAGGGAGGATTTTGTTCCTGATTTTATCTAGCGCCTAAAGCGGTGAGGATTTTCTCTCGGACAAGCGAGGTGGTGTATTGGTCTATGGGCTTATAAGCCAATGGCTCCCCGTTGAGAAGTATCCCGGGAGCGCCCACAGCTGCCCTTGCCATTTCCACCCTGCCTTCTTGGGTGTCCAAATTGAAGAGCCTAACTCCCAAAAGTTGGGGATACTTACCGGCTAAAGTCCGCAGTTCCCTGAGAAGTTCATATTGATGTTTGTCTGAGGGGGAGAGGAAGGCATCGACAACGACCTTTCCGTGTATGTTACCGAAGCTTTCAGTTGGAGTAAGGGAGGCGAGGACGCCGATTGAGGCGGGGGTAATTATCATTGATTCTTCTCCTGATGGTAGGAGCGCGGAGTGGCGGTGTTCCTCTTCCGTTTCCCCGGGCGTGGGGAGCTTTTTCCCGCCGAGCGTTAGATTAACGATGCCTAAAAGCCCTATGAGGGCGAGAAGGAAAAATATAGAAGTAAGTGGGTCTCTTTTCATAAACGAACCTCCTTTTAGAAGTTAATTATATCAAACAGAGGGAAATATAGCAATGGATGGGAGATTTTTGCGTGGGGGCGTGCCCCCTTTGGGGGGCACGCCCCCACTTATTATCCTCTCTCCCTTGCCTATAAATTCGCTCCCTTCCTTACGCCTATCAGAATTCGCACAGGTCCCAATAACCCCGAAACCCTCAGGGGCGAATCCTTGCTGTAGTGCCTCCAGGTCGCAAATGTATAGCGACCCGTCGGGCTCGGTTTCCCCTCCCATACCCAACTCGGTATCTCCTTCAAACTCCCATCGGGATTGTATTCTCTATCCGCCGGTAGATGCTCATCCCCTATCAACCTGTTAACCCAAAGATTAGTCACCTCTACCTCCAGAAGATTTTTCCCCGGCTTCACAACATCCGTTATGTCAACCTGAAAAGGCTTCTTCCAGATAATCCCTAAATCTTTCCCATTCAACCTCGCTCTTGCTATCACTTCAACATCTCCTAAATCAAGTATCACAGTTTTGTCCTTGCCTATAGCTTCCTTCGGTATCTCTATTTCCTTTACATATTTCGCTGTTCCAGAGAAGTATTTTATGCCTTCATCCGGATGCTCGCTCCAGGAAATCAACTTATCAAATACAGCCTTCTCCGGCGCCCCCCAGTTTGGAGGGAAGTGAACCTCCCAAGGACCGCTTACCTCTATCGGCTTCGGCACGCTTGGGATGGTTAACTTTATTTTCTTTCCCGTTGTGGTCAAAATCTCGTAATCCCCCGCCTCAAAGGCTAATAGCTCCGCCTTTCCCTGCGAAGTTAGGCTCAGCTTTACATCCGGTGCTTTGCCCACTACACCCTTTGGTATCTCAACGAGCTCGTTCTCGTTAACTATTATCGTATGCGGCTCGTTATTCCACTTATAATCAATCCTCATCTTTTTAACGACGAAGGGAGCTGGGTCCCCAGCGATGGAGTTTCCCGCTACGACGAAGAGCATATTATTCTTTACCATCTTTCTTAAATGCTCCGTTACATCAACCTGCTTGCTTGGGTCCTCAAGGATGCCATAGATTGCCTTTACTATCTCCAACTTGCCCACTACGGAAAGGGAAGGGAGGAAGGCGTCTTTATTATTGTGCAGAACCTGAGCGATAGCTTTCCTTGCCCTCGTTGGCTGGCGGAAGATGACGAAGAGGGAGCCATAAGGTTCAAAGTTAAGGGTAACCTCGGTTCTATCACCAAAGAAACGAAAGATGGGCGCTATTTCAACTTTACCTGTATCGGGATGCCAGAGCTCGGGAACTTTCCCTTTTACCCTGAACCTGCATTTAACGGTCTCGAATCGCTCCCTTTGATTGGAGAGGAAGTAGATGTCTGCTTCTTCCGTTTTGCGGTGGATGTAATTTATTGCGGTTCCGGGAAGGGTCCCTTCAAATTCAAAATCTGGTTTAACGCCCTTTAATTTAAGCACTTCCTCAACGCTCTTCCCCCAGAACACCCTTCCCTTGCCATATTTGCGCTCGGTTATCTTCTGACCGTCTAAGTTGCCCCAGACCTCATTAGCCAGCTTTTTTATCTCTTCATCAGCCTTTGGATAATCCACGAGGCTGGGGGAGCGCAGGGGCTTGGGACCAATCACCCAAGCGCCCGCCTTCACGAGCTCTCTTATCTTCCTCAACACTTTCGGAGTCATCTCCCTTTCATTTGGCAGAACGAGGACCTCGTAGGACATACCGTGAGGCAAAGAGAGCTTATTTCCTTTAACGGAAAGGCGTTCCAAAAGGGTGGGTGTATCGCAAGCATCGAAATCGTAGCTGGGTGGAAGAGGTTGGCTTGTTCTTATTGAAACAGGAGAATTTTCCCCCACATAGAAAAGGACATCGCCAACGAAGAGTCCCTGCTGAAGAAGATATTCACAGCGAGCGACATAGGTGAGCCAAGCTGGGGCATCATCCCACCAGGTGGTGTTGCGATTGAATTGAAATCCCCAGGGTCCCATCGTATTGCCCGGTTTATATTTAAGCCAAGGCTGATGGGCAAAGGTATGGAAGACATATCTATTCACTCCACTACAGAAAATAAGGTCGCCTAAAGGCTTGAGATAATAGGGGTAATCAATCCAACCGCTATAGGGAGGACCAGCGGTGAAGGATTCCGCTCCCACGACTTGTTTACCGTAGATATGGGCGATGGATGAGGCAAGCTTTGCGTTCCAATCTTTATCAATACCCAAGCCGTGTCCCAACCAGAATTCGCTCATCGGCACATCAGCCTTGCTTCCCGCGGTTATATCGTCAAAGGGACCATTCCCGTAAGGCTCAACCCAGAGGAGGAGCCCGTTCTTCCTACAAAGCTCACCGAAATAGCCATAATAGTTTTCGGCGAAAAGGTCAGTGATTGTCCTTCGGAAATCCCAGAGGAATCGCTCGGAGATATCCAAACTATCAACAACCCTTCCACCTGCGGCTACTAACAGGAAAGGCAAAAGGTCGTATCCACAACGCTTCATAAACTCTTCCCTCATCTTCGGCGTCCAGTTCTGCGAGCCCATCTCGTAGCTATCTATCAGAACATTCTTAAAGGTCTTTCCCGCTAAAGCGCCGCTATCCTCAAGGAGGGGAACGATTGCGTGTTTCCAATGTTCATCCAGCGCTTCTCTGCTCAATTTATCCACTTCCCAACCCCTGCCGGAATCAGGAGCAGGGGCATTTTGCGCGCCGGTTAGAGTATGTCCGATACGCATAATCGTCCATCTTCCCTCGGGGACATCCCATTCCAAGCGTCCATCTTGGGAAAGCTTGCTCGTCAGGTCTACAATGCGATTTTTGGGGATGATTGCCTCAGGAGGGACAGGGCGTGTGTCGGGTTGGGGTGTATCCATTCTGTGGAAACAAGCTTTCCCTTCCCAATGTTCTATTCTCCAATCCTTTGCTGGAGTGGGGAAGGCGAGGACGGCGATGTCCTTGTAATAGCCCGCAACGGTTGGGGGCTGGGGGAGTTGCTCAGCGAATTTTTTTGGACCCTCAACTTGCACTTCGCTCCAGGTAAGCTTTTGCATAGCGTATTCAGGCTTTATCCAGGGACCACCACTGCTTGACCAGCCGGCGCAGTTATGGACGCATACCTCTAAGCCGAGCCTGTTAGCCTCCTTAACGGCGTGTTTGAATAGCTCGTGCCACTCCGGGCTCATAAAGAGGACTGGACCGGGTGGATTTCCTGGGGCGACATTGAATATTTGCACCCCAGCAACTCCCTTCTCCGCTAATTCCTCAAGGTCCTTAGTTATCCCCTCAAAGGTGATGCTCCCATTGCACCAGTGCCACCAGGTTTGAGGCTTTGCTATTTGGGGAGGGTGAAGGAAACCCGAAAGAAGCTTATCCGCAGCATCGGTGGGAAGTGATAGAAGCACGGCAGTGAAGAAGATAAACAGAGAAACAGAAAAGCTACTATGAAGTTCACCGAGCATAAAAGCTCACCTCTCCTTTTTGGTATTTTTGAAACATCATAGAAGAACGACGAGGCTTATGTCAAATTAAATTTAACCGTTCAAGCAATAATTAATTACGAGATATCTTGACCGCTATATCTCGCACTAAACCCTTAACTTCTAATCTTAGCTTTCCACCAGAAGAGAGGATTTTCTCTTCCTTAATTATCTTTCCCTCCCTCGTATCAAACCACTCCACCCTATATTCTCCATCTTTTAATCCGAACACTTCAAAGCTGAACGCATCCATCATCCCGGGGCTTTTCCCCTCTAAATCGTTCTGCCAGTTGCTTGCCTTATCGTGAATCCAAAGCAAAGCCTCCTTATCTATTGAAAGCCCAAATATATCAACATCAGGTATGCTTAAATCCTTGTAGTTCGTCAGGCGATAGCGAGAGATGCTTACCCAATCCCCACTTCTGTTCTCCAATTCAATCGTATGCTTTCCCGCTGGTATATCAACCCCGTATTCTTTACCGTAGGTATAATCATACTTTGACCACTGCTCAATCCATTCTTTTCGCTTATATCCCTCATCATCTTGCGGAAGCCGAAGCACAAGCGCCTCCTTCCCATCCACCTTAACCACTATCTCGCAGGAGCTGGAGACTACATTCACGGTGAAGAGGAACCTACCGTTTTGCGGATAATCAACATTAAAGCGAAGAGGTGCCCTTAGGTCGGGCTTTCCTGGGGAATATAAGCAATCGCTGAATCTACCGGCACCCTCCAATTTCCCATTTCTCAAGATGGTGAATTCCGTTCCCGTTGACCTTCCCCAGCCCATAGTTGGCTGAAACACAACATCTCCATATCCCCTTTCCTTTTCCTCCAGATAATGTGGCTCGCTCGTCTTCACATAATCGTATCTCCGCTCCGCCCAGGGAATATCGGAAACGAACTTAGCTATCGGTTTAAACTCCCTATAGAGCCCCTTTTGATGGACATAATTATCCCAATACCAAATCATAGCGGTTCCCATTGAACGGGATAGCGCCGCAGACCACATCCCATTATGCATACTCGTTCCCAAGCCCTTCTCATCGTAATACGCATCGCTCTTCCTGAAGTCTATGCCGAATTCCCCAATCAAAAATGGCTTCTGAAACTTCTCCGTATATTCCCGGCAGGCATTATGGAAGAAGTGGGAGAAATCGGCTTGGTCTCCCGTTCCATAATGATGGATTTGGGAATAGTCCATATTTCGTAATCTCCAAACAGCGTCATCGCCATAGGTTGTGGTTAGAAGGTGCTTGAAGGGGTCTATCGTTTTCAGATAATTCGCCATTTCCTCAACCCAACTAGCGGGAGCATTTACCTCGTTCCAAAACTCAAAGGAGAGAATATTGGTTGAATATCCCCAGCGAGCGATGATGTATTCAAGCCTTTGCTTATAGAACTTACGGGCTACCTCATTAGTCCAAAAATCTGCTGGCTTATCGCAAGGTCCACCATTCGCTTTATTGTAGGGATTATAATGCCACCTTTGCTCACCAAAATAAAGTTGCTGGTCGGAGACCTCGCCGTGGTAGCCAAGACAAAGCATTATATAGATTCCGTTTCTGTGCGCCCATTCCAACAGCTTGTCAACCTTCCAAGCGTTATCCAGGGCATATTTGCCTAACCCTTGATAATCCCCCGATGCCCCAGGGTCATTTGGCGACCACTCCAGGCTTAAATGCCAAGGGCACATCCAAACCCTTATATAGTTTCCTCCATTATCCCCCAACTCCTTCAGCCATCTTTGATAATCCTCCAATCTTCCCCAGCACATATTCTCGCCTATGGCGAAGAAGGATTTTCCGCTGTCAAAGCGAAGATAATAGGGGGAATTCTCGCTCCTCCTTATGAAACCTTCTCCATCTTTGCCTTTTACTTTAAAGCTTCTTTCAGTGGATTTCACTTCTCCCTGTCTGTCCTTCACAAAAACATAATAATGATAGGTTCCCTCCTCGCTTGGAGCGAATCTAACTTTCCAAACGGGTTCCCCTTTCCTTTTCAAACCTCCTCCCTGCATCTCATATTCCTGATAATAAAAGCCCCTGACCTTAAATGTTTTTCCACTCGGAGATGTGAAGTAGGCGAGAACACTTATATCGTTTGGGTCAAAGGGATTATCAAAGGTAGCATCCAAGTCAAGCGTTAGCTCAAATTTCTCATACATTCTCAATTGCTCGGTGCTTGGTGAAACCTTTTTAATCTTCAAGGGCTTTGCGGAAGTCAAGGGGACAACCTTCCTCTTTCTCACTTCCTCTTGAAGCCTTTCCAAATCCTTTTTCGCTTCCTCCTTTTCCATAGCTATCAACCTCACTTTCAAGTTAATTTTCTCCCCTCTTTTCAACATACCTCTTTCCTTCGTTGAAGCGTAAATTTGAAGTTCGAAAGTATCCCCTTGAAATTTCCTATCGTCCTGGAATTGGATGTTTTGCCCACCTGCTATTTTTAATCGGAGATGTTCACCCGAAGCGACAGTCCAGCCGAATTCATCGTAAACGCCGCTTAAAAGGACATATGATTTTGGTAGAAGAGCGGGGAGATTATCCCTGCGAATGATATCGGATAGGGAATTATAAGCGAGCCATTCCCCCTTGCCGGCGTTGGGGACGATGGGAAGATAGGCGAAGAGGATAACCCCTTGAACTGGGAGGTCGGCTGTTGGTTGAAGTTGATAGGAGAGCTCTATTTCCTTATTTCTTTTTACAATCTTTTCCTCAAATTTGACGGGCTTGCCCTCGCACTCAAATGTGCCTTGAAAGAGCCCAGGTTTTATCTCCTTTATGACCGTTGATTTTTCTTGGTCGGCATAGGCGCCCTGCCAAGCTGGCTTTATTATAGCCAGCTTGAGATTTTGCAGTAGGAGGGTATCGGAAAGTTTCAACTCTTTTATCGTCCCATCCGGTGCTATTTGATAAGTGAGAGGATTTTCCTTATCCCCCCTTGCGAAGCATTGAAGGGCGAGTAGGAGGAGAAGGACCCTATTCTTATGCATAACCGACACGCCCCTTGCTTTTCCCTCTTTTAACATTCTTTAACCCCAGTAGTTTGCTGGGAACACCAGCCTTCATTTCCACGGCATCACATACCTTGCATTTCAAGCAACCTATACAATCGGGATGTCCTTCCTCCTCGTAAATCACGATTCCTTGTGGACATTTAGAAGCACAAAGGGCGCAACGCCTGCAGTAATCCTCCTTTACTTCAACTCTTAGAAAGCTGAAACGATTGAAGAATGAAAGAATAGCTCCCAGTGGGCACATCGCTTTGCAGAAGGGGCGAGGGGAGAGGATAGCGAGGATAATGATTCCCGCTAAAATAGCGAGCTTCAAGAAATAAAGCCAGCCGATAAGGGAACGAAGCTGTGGTTCAATTATTGGCCAGGGTATCCCCCCCTCAAGGGTCCCCATAGGGCAAATCTTACAGAAGAAGGGCTGATGAAAAATCAAGGGGAGGGCAAGAACGAATATAGCGAGGAAGAAATACTTGCCATAGGATAGGTAGCGTGGGAACGAGAATTTCTTCGTTGGAATCTTATAGAGGAGGTCTTGGAGGAAGCCGAAGGGGCAGAGCCATCCGCAGGTGATGCGTCCGAAGATAAGACCGCTGAGGAAGATTATGCCTAAAAGATAAAGGGGAAAGAAGCCCACATTTAGGGCATATTGAAGGGAGCCGATTGGACAGGCAAAGGTAGCTAAGGGACAAGCGTAGCAGTTAAGAACGGGAAAGGGGAACCATCTTAATTGAAAGAAATAGAGGTTAGTAATAACGAAGCCGGATATCTGGGAGAGAAGCCTAAATCTTTCCAATCCCCCAAAGGGAATACTTCTATTTCTCAAGCCCGACACAGGAGGTGCAGAGGATGGTCGCATTTGATTTTATCCTCTTCCATTCCCCTCGCCTAGCTCCAAAAGCGATTATGAGAACCGTTCCAATTACAAGCAAAATCCAAAGGAGGCGAAAAAGATTGCTCATAGAGATTTCTAACCTCCTATCAAAGCCTCGTGCTTTGTTTTAATCTCCTCCGCTAATTTATCCAAAGCCTTAAAATCCTCGCTCTTTGGATAACCTTTTACCAGAATAGGCGGTAGAAAGTCAACCCGCAAATTAGACAATATCTCTTTTAATTTCTCAACCGTTTTCCCTCCCCACCCATAAGAACCGATTACACCTACATATCTCAGCTTGGGGCGGAGAGCTGAAACGAGATAGGTTGCTAGGATGGCATAGGGATGGGGACCGCCTAACACCGTTGGCGTGGCTAATATCAAGGTAGCGGAATCAACGAGCGCCATCGCCAAGGCGCCTATGTCGGATTTCGTCAGCTCAAATACCTTCACTCCAACTTCGTTCTTTATGAGGGCGTCTATGAGATATCTCGTCATAGCTTCCGTTGAGCCGTGCATTGATATGTGAGCGATTACTACCTCGTTCTTCACCTTATCGGAGACCCAATCTTCATAGGCATTTAAAATAAAATCCGGCTCAGCGTAAATCGGACCGTGGCTGGGTGCGATTAATTCCAAGGCGAGTGCTTTAACCTTCTCAAGATGTCCCTTGATGAGGTTTCTAAAAGGCATCATTATCTCCGCATAGTATCGCTTTGCAGAAAAGTAAACCTCTTCCTTATTAATCGCATAGAGCTCGCTCGTTGCGAGGTGGGAGCCGAATAGGTCACAGGGGAAAAGGATTCTATCCTCTTCCAAATATGTCAGCATTGTTTCCGGCCAATGAACCCAAGGGGCGTGGATGAAGCGGAGAGTCCTATTGCCCAGAGATATGGTTTGTCCATCCTCTACGGTAAGGAAATTCGCCTCTTCAATAAGGTGCAAATCCTTTAGCATATCCTTACCCTTCGGTGTTGTTACGACCTTAGCCATAGGGTATCTCTTAAGAACAGCTGGAAGGGAGCCGGAGTGGTCCTGCTCGGCGTGATTAGCGACTATATAATCTATTCGCTTAACCCTCAATTTCTCCAGGTTGGAAAGCAGTTCGTTTTCCTTTGTAGGGTCAACGGTATCAATAAGGGCTATCTTATCGCTTCCAATGAGAAGATAGGCGTTATAGCTCGTTCCCTCGGGTAGGGGGATGAGGGAATCGAAAAGCCTCCTGTCCCAGTCAATCGCCCCTACATACCAGATATCCTTTCTAATTTCTCTCACCGGCAAATCTATCACCTCCGCTTAGTTTTTGAGTATATTCTTTATGTCCTCCTCGGGTTCTCCAATCAATTTTATCTCATATTCATCCCTCAAGACCTTCAAGATATCCTCGTTCACCCAGGCGGGAAGGACGGGACCGAGATAGATTCCCTTTATCCCAAGATAGAGAAGGCTCCAGAGAATAGCGACAGCCTTCTGCTCCATCCAGGAGAGGACAATTGTAATTGGTAGCTCGCTGAGGCTTAAATTGAGCAGCTGGGAGAGCGCCTCAGCGATTTCAATCGCCACTATCGCATCGTTGCACTGCCCCAAATCCAAAAGGCGAGGAATTCCATCAATTTCCCCTAAGGGGAGGTCGTTTATCCGGAACTTCCCACAGGCGAGTGTAAGGATTACGGTATCATTGGGGAGCTTTTTCACGAATTCCCTATAATATTCCAGCTTCTTGAAGGGGGAATCACAGCCACCAACGAGGAAGAAACGCCTAACCTTCCCTTCCTCAATCAGCTGTTTGAGCTTTCCCGCTAAGGAGAGGATGACAGATTTGGAGAAGCCAGTTGTCAAAACAACATCTCCTTCTTTCTCTTCCAAATCGGGAAGCGATTTAGCCTTTTCTATGAGTGGGGAGAAATCGTAACCCTCAATATGCTGAACGCCGGGCAGGGCTGTGGCACCAGTAGTGAACATCCTCTCCCGATAAGCTTCCGTCGGAATGAGCACGCAATTTGAGGTTCCAAGGATTGCGGTTGGATATCTGGCAAACAGCTGACGCTGGTCATGCCAAGCCTTGCCGAGGTTGCCTGCTAAATGGGGAAATCTCTTAAAAGCGGGATAGGCGTGGGCTGGAAGAAGCTCCGAATGAGTGTAGATGTTTATGCCCGTTCCTTCCGTTTGCTTTAAGAGCTCGTAGAGGGCTTTCAAACCGTGTCCCGTGGCGATTATCCCTTTCCCCCTGCGAGTTCCTGTTTTAACCTGAGTTGGTTCAGGCTCTCCGAATGTCTCAATATGCGCCCTTTTTAAAAGCTTCATAGTCCTTATATTCATCTCTCCGAGCTTTAGTGCATATTGAACAAGGGAATTAGCATCGAAGTTAACATTCGTCAAGGTTGTGTATATCGCTTTTTCCAGGAAAGCGTCAATCTCCGGGTCTGTATAGCCCAATTCCCTTGCGTGAAAAAAGGTATGCGCTCATTCCCTTGAGGGCGAAGATGAGGTTGTCCTGCAGACGGGCAACCGTTGGGCTTTTACCGCAAACGCCTCGCTTTGTGCAAGCAATACCGTTGGCTACTTGCGAACATTGGTAGCAGAACATATCAAAAGATTCCTGCATATTAACACCTCCTTAATCCGCTAACTCAAAAGCGGTTTTATCCGCTCCGCATACAGGACAAACCCAGTCGTCCGGCAAGTCCTCAAATGCGGTCCCGGGAGCGATTCCGGAGGAGGGGTCTCCTTCCTCCGGGTCGTATACATAACCGCAGACTGAACATACATACTTGCGCATAATGATACCTCCTTATTCAAGATGTTTTATGATAAGTGGGCGATGCCTCGGGCACCTTCCATTTTTTCACTTGCTGATAATAAGCATAAGTCAAGGGCTCCCCTTCTTTCAATATATCAGCGTTAATAACTTCCCCGATGAAAAGGGTATGGCTTCCCACATCCACTTCTTTAACGACCCTGCATTCAATATAAGCGAGAGCATAATCAGCTGGGATGGGGAGTTCGTTTTCCGTGAGAAAATAATTTATCCCCTCAAACTTATCCGTTTCCCTTCCGCTGCGGAAACCAAATCTGCCTATGTAGGTAAGCGGTGTTTCCTTCTCCAAAATCACAATTGAGAACTTACCGCTTTCCCTTATCATATCGTGAGTGAGGTTCTTTTTATTGCTGCTGAGCGAGATGAGCTGGGGCTCGCTTGCTACCTGACATACCGCATCCGCTATCTGACCGTTGAGCTTTTCGCCCGCTTTCGCCCCTATCACATACAATCCATAACTTATCAGCGTTAAAGCTTTCTCGTTCATTTTAGCCAAGCGTTATCTCCATTGCCTTGTAGGGGCATATCTCAACGCATACCTCACAGGCAATGCATTTATCGGAAGAGAAAATAACCTTCCGCTCCTCGTCAAAGTAGAGGGCTCCAGTGGGACAGTGGACGACACAAGCTCCACAATGCGTGCAGAGTTCCTCCCTCATCACTACATCTTGGCTGAGGGGTTGAACCTTTACCCCCTTTTCCTCAAGGTATCTCAACCCTTGTTGGAAATCCTTTTCCTCACCCTCTATCTCCAAAACCATCAAACCCTCGCTATCGGGGGTTATATCAGCCCTTAGGATATTGAAAACGAGGTTGTAATCCTTAATGAGCTTATAGACGACTGGCTGGTCAACGAGAAGGGGAGGAAATCTAAGAACTAATCTTGTCTTCATTTCACATCACCTCACTTTATATCTCCTCTATCGGAGGTTTTCTAATCTCGCAGGGCTTCATCTTCATACCGCTTTCCGGACCGGGTATTCTCTCAACTGGTTGAGTTAAGAGAAATTTGCCTTCCTTAATCCAGCTTTTGAGGATATTGGCTATCTGTTTTGCCTTGTAATAGCTTGAGAGGGAAGCGGTAGGAACTTTCTTCCCTAATACCTCTATCTCTCCGCTTTTGAGTTGGGCATAAGTAACCTCAGCGAGGATTTCCCCCTTTCTATTTGGGTAGGCGTCGCTGTAATCCACTACGGGAGCGGTTATCTCCTCATCGCTGGCGGCTGCTCTTCGGAAAATCTCCTCATTCAAGATAGGAATCGGTATCCCCACGCCGACAGCCAAACTTACTCCATAGCCTCTTATGCTTGCCCCCCTCAGCCATTCCGGGCTCATCTGTTTCAAGTCTCCTATCAGGGCAAGGGTTCCCGCGGAAACCTTGGGTATTCCCAGCTCATTGCGAGGAACCGCTGGACTATGCTGGGTTCCCCACCAGGCGACATATCCAATTCCCCCACCAAGGAAGATGCGCGTGCCAATCCCGATGGTCTCATACAAAGGGTCTTTAAGGAGCGGGCTTAATTGCCCGGCGGTGCAATAATTTGCATTCCCCAGATTCGGCTTCAAAACCCCCATATAAGTATAAATCGTTCTATTGGATAGATTCACCGCCACATTATAGTTTTGATAGGCGTTGCGAGGATTGAAGAGGATAGCCTCGTTTATCGTGTTTATATTTATATAGGTTTCCAGCTCTTTCCTCGGATAGCAATCCGTGCCATAGCTCTCCGCATAGAGAAGGATATCCTTCCCCCTCACGAGGTCCTCAATGACATGCCCTCCGCCATATTTGAATTCCCCGGGATACTCCGAATTTGCGGGGTCGTTCTCCGGGATGGCTGTTGCTCCGAGGTATATGTCAACAGCTGCGAGCCCACCATAGGCGGGGACATCGTTCAGCCAAGCCCTCGCCTTCTTAATGCGGGGAGCGGTATGCCCGAAGTTTATCAAAACCCCAGATGAACACATAGGACCGAATGTCCCCGTCGTTACAACATCCACCTTCTCAGCCGCTTTCTTATATCCCTCTTCCTTCGCTAACTCTATCACCTCCTCTGCGGTGAGGACAACCACTGTTCCCTTTCTTATCTTCTCGTTTATCTCCTCAATCGTGCGCTCCCTCAATTCAAATCGCCTCCTTTCAAAATTTTTATTCAAAAAGCCCCTCCACGGAGAGATAACGCTCTCCCGTATCGGGGAATATCACGACGAGCAATTTCCCCTTGTTCTCCTCCCTCCTTGCTACCCTTATAGCTGCAACGCAAGCGGCGCCCGAGGAAATCCCACAGAATATCCCCTCTTCCTTAGCGAGACGCCGCGCCATCTCATATGCCTCTTCATCCTCAACGGTGATTATTTCATCTATATAATCAACATTAAGCACCTTGGGGATAAATCCCGCCCCTATACCCTGTATCTTGTGCTTGCCGGGACATCCGCCCGAGAGAACAGGCGAACCCGCAGGCTCAACCCCCACAATCCAAAGGGTGGGCTTCAATCCTTCTCCCTTTATATATTCACCTATTCCCGTGAGAGTGCCTCCCGTTCCTATCCCACCAACCACTATATCTACTTTTCCCTCGGTATCCTCCCAAATCTCCCTTGCGGTTGTCTCTTTGTGGATTTGAGGATTAGCTGGATTGGCGAATTGGTCGGGGATAAAAGCCTTGGGATAGCGTTGGGCAAGCTCGTAAGCTTTTTCCACTGCCCCTCTCATTCCCTCTTCACCTGGGGTAAGGACGACCTCCGCTCCCATTGCCTTCAATATCTTAACTCTTTCCGAGGACATAGTTTCCGGCATAGTGATTATCAACTTATAGCCCCTCGCAGCGCATACCCAGGCAAGGGCGATGGCGGTGTTCCCGCTGCTCGGCTCTATAACGACCGTATCCTTATCCAAAATTCCCCTTCTCTCCGCATCCTTTATCATAGAAACACCGATGCGGTCCTTTACGCTTCCGCAGGGATTGAAGGACTCCAGCTTAGCTACAACCTCTGCCCGCGCTCCCTGCACCACATTTCTTAAGCGAACAAGGGGCGTGTTTCCTATTAATTCGGTCATATCTTGGGCAATGCGCAAAAGGAAATCGCCTCCTTTTTTGATGTTAATTTATTACTATAACAACAGAAAAAAATTAGTCAAGATAAAATCAAAAAAAATAATGACATATTGTTGACTAAAAAAGTTGATATTTTATAATATAATATGAGGTGAAAGATTATGCCTATTAGATTGAACACGATGGTAAGATATGCTGTTAGGATAATGCTCAGCCTTGCCGCAAGGTGGCAAGGCGACTATATCTCCGCCAATGTAATAGCAAAGGAGCAGGAGATATCCGTGGATTACGCTGAGCAAATCCTGAGAAGATTGCGGATGGGGAAATTGGTGGAGAGCAATAGGGGTCCTGAGGGAGGCTTCAGGTTAGCTAAACCTCCCTCCGAGGTCAGCTTGATGGACATCGTTATGGCGATGCAGGGAAAGGTTCATTTGGTTAGGTGCCTTGAACCAGATGGGGAGAAACACTGTCATCGGGCTCCCTACTGCGCAGCCAGGATAATGTGGCAGAGACTTGGGCAGGGTGTCGCTGATTTCCTCGCAAAATATACCCTTGAGGATGTTCTTAAGGAGGCAAGGGCTCTTCTCCCTAAGGATACCCCTCCTCATTCCTACCCCTATGTCATATGAGAAGCTGAAAGAGATTATCGGAAATATGGGGAAGGTAATGATAGCCTTCTCGGGAGGCGTTGACAGCGGGACGCTTTTAGCAACCGCTGTAAGGGTTCTAGGGAAGGAAAATGTCATCGCTGGGACGATAAAATCGCCCCTTGAAAGCGAGGATGACCTTGAAGAAGCGAGGAAGCTCTGCAATATGCTGGGGGTTGAGCAGGTAATAGTAGAAGAGGATATCGCCCCTTTATCTCATAACCCACCTGAGCGCTGTTACATCTGCAAGATGATAACCTATAGAAGGCTTTGGGAAGAGGCTAAGAGGAGGGGTATAAACTACCTCCTTGATGGAACAAATGTGGACGATTTCTCGGACTATCGCCCCGGCTTGCGGGCGAAGGAGGAGCTCGGGGTGAGAAGTCCCCTTGCTGAGGCGGGAATGGGGAAGGAGGAGGTGAGGGAATTGGCAAAAAACATGGGGCTTCCCAACTGGGATAAACCATCCTCCCCCTGCCTAGCGAGCAGGATACCATTCGGTGAGAGGATAACCCTTGAAAAGCTGAAAATGATAGAGGAAGGGGAAAAATTTATAAAATCTCTCGGGTTAAAAGATGTCAGGGTGAGATGTCATTCAGATGGAGAATTGGCGAGGATAGAGGCGAGGGAGGAGGATATGGAAAAGATTTGGAAGAATAGGAAAAAAATAGAAGGGAAGCTCTCAGAGATAGGCTTTAGGTATGTCGCTTTGGATTTAAAGGGATATAGAATGGGAAGCCTAAATCCAAGGAAAGGAGGAAAAGGATGAATTTTGAGAGATATGCGAGGCAGATGCTTGTGAGGAATTGGGGAGAGGAAGGGCAAAGGAAGCTGCAGTCAGCAAAGGTAGTGGTAGTTGGTGCGGGTGGTTTGGGAAGCCCTGCCTCAATCTACCTTGCTGTTGCGGGCGTGGGGGAGCTCAGGATAATAGATAGCGATGTCGTGGAGCTCTCCAACTTAAACAGGCAAATCCTTCACTGGGATAAGGATATAGGGAGGTTAAAGGCTCTTTCAGCGGAGGAAAAGCTGAGAAATCTTAATAGCGAAATAAAAGTAATGGCGATAACGCAGAGATTGGGAGAGAACAACGGGGAGGAGTTGCTAAAAGGAGCGGATGTCGTTTTGGATTGCCTTGATAATTTCCCTACCCGATTCCTCTTAAATAAGCTTTGTGTAAAGATGGGAATTCCCCTCATTCATTCTGTTATCTTTGGTCTTGAGGGGCGAATAACCACAATCCTTCCCGGCAAAACTCCCTGCCTTTCCTGCCTCTATCCTCAACCTCCCATAGAGGTGAGACCTTTCCCAGTCGTGGGTGTTGCTCCCGGAATATTGGGTTGTATGGAGGCTTTAGAGGCAATAAAATTGATTCTCGGCTTGGGCAATCCCCTGCTCGGTAGAATGCTCCGCTTTGATGGAGAAACAATGCAGGTGCAAATCTTCCCCATAAGAAGGAGGGATAATTGCCCTGTTTGTGGAAATCTACAATAAGGAGGTGTATTCTTGATGGCTATCAAGGTAATGCTAACAGGTCGCTTAGCGGATATATTGGGAAAGGAGGTTCATCTTTCCTCGCCTAAAACGGTGAAGGAGGCGGTTAAGGAAATAGCCGATATGAATGAGGAGGCGAGGGCTTTCCTATTGGACGACAAGGGGGAGATAAGGGATAATATAATTATCCTTTTGAAAGAAGAAAATGTTGAAGACCTTGACCATCCCCTGCAGGAAGAGGATGAGCTTTTTCTCCTCTTACCTATCGCAGGAGGATGAATCTTTTTGAGAAGGAGGAATCAACTATGCAGGAAAGGATTTTCAGCGCTGTTTCCGAGAAGGAGATAACCCGTGCCATTGTGGAAAGCTTCGCCCAAATGCTATCCCAGTATGCGGAGAGCGATGTGGTGATTATAGGTGGAGGACCGAGCGGTTTAATGGCGGGAAGGGAAATAGCGAAAGAGGGCTATAAAGTGCTCATCGTTGAGAGAAACAATTACTTGGGTGGTGGCTTTTGGATAGGTGGTTATTTAATGAATAAAATAACGGTGAGAGCCCCCGGGCAGAAGGAGCTTGAGGCATTGGGGGTTAAATGTGAGGAAGTTGCTCCCGGATTGTTCGTTGCTGATGGACCTTGGGCTTGCTCCGCTCTCATCAACTCCGCCTGCCAGGCGGGAGCGAAGATATTGAATATGACCTCCTTTGATGATGTAGTGATTAGGGAGGGAAGGGTAGCTGGCGCTGTGATTAATTGGACGCCCGTTCATTCTCTCCCTCGTGAGCTCACCTGTGTTGACCCAGTGGCGTTGGAGGCGAAGCTCGTCATAGATGCTACGGGGCATGATGCAATGGTGGTGAGGAAATTGGAGGAAAGGGGGCTCCTAAAAGCGGGAAGCTATGGGGCTATGTGGGTTGCCCAGTCGGAGGACCTCGTAGTTGAGCACACCGGGGAGGTTTACCCAGGTTTGATAGTTGTGGGGATGGCTGTATCAACCACATTCAGTTTGCCCAGGATGGGACCCACATTCGGAGCTATGCTCCTTTCAGGCAAGAAAGGGGCGGAAATAGCGCTTAAAAAACTCAAAGGGTGAATGGAGAAGCTCCTCCAAAGGATAATCCTCCTCAAGGAAGGTGTATCTACCCAGCTCGTTGATTCCCTTCGGGAATACCTTGAGGGAAAACTGCCTCCAAAAATAGCTGTAAGTTTGGAGCATATCAGTTACGATGAAAGGGCACCCGCTATCCTCGCCTCCCTCAGGATACGGGGTCCCAGGGGCGAGAGGAGGGAGCCTCTCCCTTTAGAGATTGAGGTTGAAAAAGAAGGTATAAAGAAGGGTTCCCCTCCCAAAGGGGTGATATATGACGGCTGGGAATATATGCGCTATATTCGCTCCCTCTTGCCCTTTCATTCCCCTTCGCTTCTCTATATCCTTTTAACCTCTCGCCTCCTTTCAACTGAGGAGGGAGGGATGCATCATATTAGGACAATTCTCCTCGGTTATCCTTGCATAATTTCCACCTCGGGATTGGTTGAAGGACCAGCGAGGTCCAAGAAGTTCTATGTTGCCCGTAGGTTGTTCGGCGATGAAAACCTCTATTATCAAGTGGCTGAGAAGGAACATTTCCTCCAACCAGATGACCCTCGTCTCCCCTATGTCATTAGAGGTTACGCTCTTCAAGCGCTCTTCTATCAATTAACGGGCAAGCCGTTCTGCGAGGATAAGGGTTGCTCTCTATATAATGCCCACTTTCAAGACGAGATGATTTACGCCCAACTTGAGAGTCCCTACGAGCTATGCCCCTACCATAAAAACTTGCTGGAGGAGTTTCATTATGGTTAACGAAGTGATAGAGAATGTCAAGGAAACGATAAAGCGGTTTTCCTTCCTTAAAGAGGGAGAAAGGGTTTTCGTGGCAATCTCCGGTGGAAAGGATAGTCTATCCGCTCTTGATATACTTTGGAAATTGAAATATGATGTGCAAGCCTTCTTCATAGATTTGGGGATAGAGGGCTATAGCGAAAAAAGCAGGGAGGCTTGTGAGAACTTCTGTTATGAAAGGGGAATTCCTTTGTTAATAATTGATGTAAGGGATGAGTTGGGAACCTCTATCGGGGAGGCGAAAAGGAAAACAGGAAGGGTCCCCTGTTCAGTTTGTGGGATGGTCAGGAGATATTTGATGAATTCCATTCCCCTTCGCTTTGGGATTGAGACCGTGGCTACTGGGCATAATCTTGACGATGAGGTGAATGTTGTGTTTTGGAACATCATCCGCTGGGATTTCGATTCCCTTGCCCGTCAGTCCCCCTTATTGCCTCGTAGTCATCCACGCTTTACTAAAAAGATAAAGCCTCTTTGCCTCACTTATGAGAGAGATATCGCGCTCTATGCCCAAGAAGTGGGGATAAAAGCGGTTGGGGAGAGGTGCCCCTTCTCTAAGGGGGCTACTTTGCTTAAATTGAAGGAATTTTTGAACGAAATTGAGGAGGAGAATCCGGGAATAAAAAGGAGGTTTTATGAAGGTTTTTTGGAGAGGAGGGGAAAGCTTGAGAAAGGGGTTAAAGTGGAGTTGAGGGAGTGCAAATTATGTGGTCAGCCCACCACTGGGGAGATATGTTCATTTTGTCGTTTGCGTGAGCTAGTTAGGAAGGGGCTCAAACAGCCTTTTTGACCTTTCCTGCCTTGAGGCATTTGGAGCACACATAGACCCTTATAATTCCTTCCTCGGTAGCGATTTTAACCTTTTGCAGATTAGGAAGGAATTTTCTTTTAATAACCCTATGGGAGTGGCTTATAGAGGAACCGAAAATCGGTCCTTTCCCACAGACATAGCAGCGTCTTGGCATAATAACCTATCCTCCTTGAGAAGAGATTTTAAATAAATA
>JBMFMH010000006.1:0-45380 GCA_049970775.1 bacterium
GGTTGCCGGATTCCTCATAGATGGCTTCGTGCCCTACAAACCATAATATTCCTTATATGCCTCCAAATATGCGACGAAATTCTCCGGTTTTACACCGCTATGTATCACATTGCTCGTCATCAATATATGTCTTCTTCCTCCACCTTCATCCAAGCACCTTTTCACTGCTTCCTTGACCTCTTGAGGTTTTCCCTGCGTTAGAAGCCATCTGCAATCAACATTCCCTACCAAAGTTATTGCATCTCCAAACCTTTCCTTTAAAAGCGGTATCTCCATTCCCGCTGCCTTATCTATCTCTTCATATCCATCAACCCCTGAGGTGAGAAGAAAATCATCAATTATAGACCAGAGATTGCCATCTGAGGCGTGAATGACAAGAACACCGAGGGAATGTAGGTAATCCGAAAGCATCCTAACCGAGGGAAGAAGCACCCTTCTATAACAAGCAGGTGAGATAAGGGGACCTTTATCGCTCGCTAAGTCGCCACCTATTCCTATGACATCGGCTCCCTCTTCTATGAGTCTTTTCCCTATCTCCATTGTCCAGAGAGCCTGGCGTCTATAATATTCGGCTAAAAGCTCTGGCTCAGTGACGAACCATTCCAGCATATAGGGAGGAAGGACAGCGACGGGAAAGGTATAAAGGGAACACATAATCGCCAAATCAAGACCTCTATCTCTCATTCTTCTTTTTGCTCTACGAAAGAACTCAAATTGGTCATCGCTCATTTTTGGTGGTTGATATTCCCCCTCCCTTAACCATTTCCTCATCTCTTCCTCGTTTTCTTTTTTTCTTTTAGGAATAAATGTATCCATATCCGATTCGGGACAATATTTAATGAATCCGCTCTCAACTTCCCAAAGATACTCGCCGATTTTCCTTGGACGCTCGTAATCCCTCGGTATATTCAAGCCGAGTCTAACCATATCAAATCCACAAATCTCCGCTACTTTAATCGCGTCCTTCGCCATCTCTTCAATCAAACCCTCCCAATCTCCCGCCTCAAGGAACTCCATCCTATAAAGAAAATCATCAACTGCTGATGGCTTCCCCAGGATTTCCCTCACGCTGGGAGACTTCACTTCCCTCTCAAAGAGAGGGGTTATATCGGGATTGCCTTTAAAGGCGGATATTATCCTCTCCCTTGCTTTCATCCTATTGATTTTATTCTTGCTAATCCTTCAAATCAATGCCTATACTTATTTAGAGGTGTGTTTTATGCTATTATTGAGAAAACCCTTATTTTTCTCCTTTATAGTTGCCTCTGTTTTAGCCTTTGCTCAAGCATATGTCTGGCTGGAAGGAGAGAGACCCTCCGAGGCTAACCAGCAATTTGAAGTTGTTAAGGTAAGCGATGTTTTAAGCGAAGGGAAATGGCTTGTTAAAACTTTGAGCAAGGAGGATGTTTCAGCGGGGAAGTTAGGAAATGGATTGCGTCTCGTCTATCGTTTCACCGTTAATGAGGCAGGCAACTACTACCTCTGGATTCGCTTGGGATACGAATTCGTGAGAGCGCCGCTTATTTGGCAGATTGATGAGGGTGAAAAGAGGGAGATAAGCCCAGATGAATTGACGACAAATTTAACCGAGCTCGGCGTTTGGTATGAGGTTGCCTGGTTGAAAGCAGGTGAGGTTTATTTAGCTACGGGCAATCACACTCTAACCTTGGTCGCTAACAAACCTGGTCCGGATGGGCGATTTCTCCTTGCGATTGATGCTATAGCTTTTGTGAAAGGCGAGTGGGTTCCGGATGGGTGTTTGAAACCGGGAGAGGAACCGGCAAGCGATTTGGATGTTAAAGCGAGCGAGAACATCTTTCGCTTTCCAGTGGAGATATTGGATAACATAAGGCAAAATAAGAGAGGCGAACTTCCCCTCAACGGATTATGGCAGGTGTGCCGAGATGACGACTTAGATATGGATAGAGAAACTTATGAACCGGTTAAAGAAGTTCCCTCTCATCCTCACTGGCGAGGAATAAATGTTCCCTCAAACCTACACTCGCTTCCTGATATGAATATGGCTCATAGAGTGTGGTATCGCTGTAGGGTGGAGATACCAAAGGAGCTTTTGGGTAAGAGCTTCATTCTTGATTTCAGCGGAACGAACTGGATAGCATCAGTAGTGGTGAATGGCGTCTTTGTAGGATGGCACAAAAGCACAAGGGTTCCTTGGAAGATTGATATCACCAAGGCGATAAAAGCAGGGGTGAATGAGATATTGATAGGCATAAAGGACCCTTGGTATGCGATTGATGGAAGATTCCACAGGACCTCTTTAAACAGGATGAGAAACATTCCCACGCAAAACTTCGGAAGCATTAGATTTGTTGCTCCTATTTACCCTTCCACAAAGGGCGATGCTAATGGAACGGAAGCGGGAATCACCGACCCCGTTTCACTAATCGTGGCGGGACAAATTTATGTTGAGGATGTTTTCATAAAGACGAGCGTTAGGGATGGGAAGCTAACCCTTGATTTAACTTTGAGGAACAACTCCGAGGTGGTCCAAAGGGCATTTTTGGATACTGAAGCGGTATTTTCTCAATCAAACGAGGTTGAGAAGAGGTTCCCTCAGAAGGAAGTTGAAATCCCTCCAAATAGTTCCCATCAATTAGAAATCTCCTACGATTGGAAAGATGCAAAACTATGGTGGCCGGGAGACGACCCCGCCAATCTTTACCGTCTTCGCACACGATTGGTTTCTCAGGGTAAGATAATTGACGAACTGGAAACTCCCTTTGGTTTCCGAGAGATAACGATAGAGGGAATCTATATAAAAGTCAACGGCGTGCGATACAATTTTTGGAATTTACTGGATGGTTTGAAGGGGCAAAATCCGGAGGAGCTATTGGAGCATTTCAAGAAAGGAAACAATCGCTTTGAGCGCTTCAGCGAGGACCTTCGCCTCAGGCGTTTCTTCGGTCCTCGTCGCCATCAGTTGGATTGGACTGATGCTCACGGTATTCCTGGGCGTCTCTCAACTATGATTGACGGGATGTTCATAAACTATGACCTCTCCAATCCCCTTGTCTGGGAGAACTTCCGTGAGCATATCCGACAGGTCGTCCTTGCTTATCGCAATCATCCTTCCGTCTTCTTCTATAGCTTGGAGAATGAAATCGGCTTCATAAACGGGCGCCTTGCCTACAGGCATATTATGGACAAGGTGGAGAACGAGCTTAAGGGTTTGATAGATGAAGCAAGGAAATTTGACCCTACGAGACCCTCGTTCCTTGACGGAAGCGGGGCATTGCGTGACCAATATGCGGATATAAACTGTTTACATTATCCGGAAGCTCAATGGGATGCTTATCCAGAGGGTGCTTACAGGCTTCAATTTGATAGCTATGTAGATGAAATGGGATGGAATTGGGATAGAAAACGACCGCTGGCAATGGGTGAAATGACTTTCTTCTCTGGAAAAAACGCCGACCACGCTTGGATAGGTGGCGATAGCGTCTTTGAGGGACGCTACTACGCCAAAAGGGCTTATGCTAAGTTCGTAAACCTTCTGCTTGAAGCCTATCGTTGGAACGATGTGGCGATTTTGTGCCCTTGGATTGGGATGGATGATTTCCCCGAGTGCTGGAAAACCCTTTCCCCCTTAGCGGTCTTCGTCAGGGAGCAGAATTGGAGGTTTTTCTCCCAGGATAAGGTGGAGAGAACGATAAAGGTCTTCAACGACACTCTCTCGGATAAACCGGTAAAACTCTCCTGGCAAGTGGTGGTGAACGAGAGGAGAATCGCTGGGGACGAGCTGAACCTAAAAATAGAGCCGGGCTTCGGGAAAGAGATGAGGATTTCCTTCATTCTGCCGAAAGTGACGAGACGAACCTCTGGAAAGTTAATTCTGGAAGTGAGCCAAGAAGGTGGAAAACCGTTTGAAGATGTTAAAGATTTTTGGATTTTCCCCAAAGTGAAGAGCCTGAAACTTAAATATCCCGTGTATGTTTTAAGAGCCAATGAGAAAATTCTTCGGTTTTTAAAAGAGGTGGGAATCATTCCAAAGCAGATAAATTCTCTGGATGAGGTAACCATCTTTCCTTCAATCCTGCTTATACCACCTAATGCTATTTCCCTGAATGAAGCCAATTCCGATTTCCTATCCAATTTCTTACGAAAAGGAGGCAGGGTAATATGCCTTGAACAGGATAATCCTATTAAACTTGTTGGCTCAATAAATCTTAACCCCACTTCGCATCAAGCAAGCTACAATTTCCCTCTCGGTGGTTACTCACCTATTTTCAATGGATTAAAGGAAGGGGATTTCTCCAACTGGGCAGGTGATACCCCCACAGCAGAGAAAGTTTGGGAAAAACCAGCGGGTAAAATCAGGTCTCTCGTTGTTTGCGGTCCGGGGTTGAGCTACACAAGCCTCTTGGAAATTCCTTTAGAAAAGGGACTCCTTTTAGCATCTCAGCTTAAAATAGGGGAGAAAATCAAATCCGAACCCTCCGCTCAGTTCCTTTTACTCAACCTCCTAAGTTATGCTGATGCTTATCAGCCTGTGGAAAGGAGGATATTCGTCCTCGCCTCAACGGCAATCTCGGATTTTTTGAAATCCTGTGGTTATGATTTTGTTCCCTTGGAATCCCTTGCCGATGCTTTCGCCCAATCTTTGTCCATCCTCATCATTGAGGCAAATAAAGAGAATTTAAGGGAACTTCTGAACTATAAGAATAAGGTTGAAGATTTCGTTGCTAAGGGTGGCTGGATAATGCTTTGGGGGTTAACCCCTGAGGGCTTGGAGGACTTCAATAAGCTTTTAGGCACAAAACATTTGATAAGGGAGTTCCGTTTGGAAAGGGTTTCCCTCATCAGGGACCCTCTGGATGAGGGATTGGGCAATTGCGATGTCCTTCAGTATTCTGATGAGGAGATAATGTTCGGAGATAAGTGGCTATCCCAGAATGTCTTCACTTACTGCGTTGATGGCGAGGATATAGCACCTTTCTGCAAGCTTCCTAATCAACCAGAAGGACCCTATCGCCCAACGAAAGATGACCATGACCCATTCAATATGGTTAACGGAATGACCGGGCACGATTTCTGGCGATATATATACCAGATATGGTATGGGGATTGGTCCCCCACGGGTTCCCCTCCCTTCCTTTTCAAACTACCAATACCCTGCAAAATCAAGGGAATAGAGATTTGGAATAATGCATATTATGACACGATAAAGGATTTGGAGATACAGATTGATGGAAAGAAAGCCACCAGCGTCGAGCTTCCCGACGCAATGGTGCCAACAACGATAGGTTTAAAGGGAGAGGAGGCTAAAGAGAGCGTTGGGTTGGTCGTGAGGAGCATGCGGAAGCATCAAAACATTCCCCTCGTTGGAATTGACAACATAAGAATATTCAGGGAATTACCCGATTGGTATAAAGGGAGAGTCTTCCCCCTCGTGAATGTCGGAGGTTTGGTGCGTTATCCTCGTGGGAAAGGGGGCTTTATCCTAAACCAATTGAACATCAAATCTATGGATACAAGGGAAAATATGGAAAAGAAAAGACGAATCTTATCAACGATTCTTCTCAATCTATCGTTATGACATCGTCAACATCCTAATTTTTTTATATAATCCTACTATGCCACCTAAGGGTTTTCTTTTCTCGGCAGTAAATTGTGGTTTAAAAAAGGATAGACCCGATTTGGGCATCATTTACTCGGAAAGCCCCGCCAACTGGGCAGGTATGTTCACGACCAATGCCTTCAGGGCTGCTCCAGTCGTCCTTTCTCAAAAGAAGAAGGGGAAACCCATAAGGGCGATAATCGTTAATTCCGGAATAGCAAATGCGGGAACCGGCGAGCAGGGAATAAAGGACGCTAGGGAAATGTGTGGTGAGTTGGCGAGACATTTAAGAATAAAGGAAGAGGAAGTCCTCGTCGCATCAACTGGAGTCATAGGAGAGCGCCTTCCGATGGAAAAAATCAAAAAGGGGATTAAGGAAGCGGTCTCCCAGCTTTCACCGGAAAAATTTCCTCAGTTCGCAAATGCAATTATGACAACGGATACATTCCCTAAAATCGTGGAGAAAAGGGTAGAGGAAAAAGGATTTTCAATCCTGGGAATGGCGAAAGGAGCGGGAATGATTCATCCCCAGATGGCAACGATGCTCGTTTTCCTTCTAACCGACGCTAATTTAAAATCTTATTCCCTTGAGGAATGTCTGAGAAAAGCAGTTGATATCTCTTTCCATTGCCTAACTATTGATGGCGATACCTCAACGAACGATTCTGTCTTTCTCCTTGCTAATGGGTTGGGGGGAGAGGTAGAGGATATTTCTTGCTTTGAAGAAACCTTGGGTGAGGTTTGCCTGGAGCTTGCGAGGATGATTGCGAGCGATGGCGAAGGAGCGACGAAGCTCATAATCATAAAGGTCAAAGGAGGAAGAAACGCTGAGGAGGCGAGAGCAGTAGGGAGAAGGATAGCGGTTTCCCCTTTGGTTAAGACTGCTTTCTTTGGAGCTGACCCAAATGTGGGGCGCATTCTTTGCGCCATCGGTAATTCCCAGCTGAAATCTCCACCTCTTTCTCTGGAAATCTCTTTGGGTGGAGTGAAGGTTGTGGAAAAGGGAACAGTAATTGATTTTCCTCGGGAGCAGTTGAGGGAATATATAGCAAATAATAGGGAGATAGAGGTTGAGGTGGATTTAAAGCAGGGGGAAGGATGCGCAACTGTTTATACTTGTGATTTATCCTACGATTATGTGCGAATAAACGCGGAATATACAACATAAGGAGGTCAATATGGAGGATTTAAAGAGAAGAGCGGAGGTTTTGTTGGAAGCGTTGCCTTACATTAGGCGTTTTTGGGGAAAAAAGATTGTCATAAAATATGGCGGCTCAGCTATGGAGGACCCAGCCTTAAGGGATGAAGTGTTAAGGGATGTTCTCCTTCTCCATTATGTTGGTATGAAGGTGATATTGGTGCATGGTGGAGGGAAGGAGATAACCCAATGGATGAAGCGATTGGGAAAGGAGCCAAGGTTTATTGAGGGGCAGAGGGTGACCGATGAGGAATCGCTTGAGATAGTGGAGATGGTTTTGACCGGGAAGACGAACAAGGATTTAGTCGCAAGATTGTGGAAGCTTGGTGGTAAGGCGGTTGGTATATCGGGGAAGGATGCGGGCTTCCTTATAGCGAGGAGGAGTGAGGGGCTTGGGGAAGTAGGGGAGATAAAGAAAGTAGACCCCCATATATTGGATGTGCTGATGGAGGAATCCTATATACCGGTTATATCCTCTATTGCTATGGATGAGGAGGGCAGGGGATTAAATGTCAATGCGGATTTAACAGCTGGTCATATAGCAGGAGCGATAAAGGCGGAAAAGCTTCTCATACTGACGGATGTGCGAGGGGTTTTGGAGAGGGAAGGGGATGAGGAAAGCTTGCTCTCGGTGATTAGGTTGGAGGAATTGGAGGAAATAATGGAGAAGGTCGGAGGTGGGATGAAGCCGAAGCTAACCGCTTGCAGAATAGCTTTGCTCAACGGAGTTGGTAGCGCCCACATAATAGATGGAAGGCTACCTCACTCCCTTCTTATGGAGATATTCACGGACAAGGGCTTAGGCACGATGATAGTGAAGGGATAATAAAGTAGGCTTTATTCTCCCTTCATAATCGTTGACTTACCCTCTAATCTCTTTCCGTTAAGGATGACATCCTTTACATCTTCGGGGAAACGAATCTCAGCGGAACAACCTTTGGGAATCTTTATGTTCGCTTCCAAGGTATCCTCTCTCAATTTATAACTTACCTCTATCACACCCATAGGGGTGGGAACGGTGCCTCTTGCCCAAGTTAAATCGCATAGATTGGGCTCAATCAATACCTTGCTGAAGCCTGGCTCAACGGGCTTAACACCGAGTATATAAACTGGAAGGAAGAAGGCAGGAGCAGCTGACCAAGCGTGGCAATGGCTTCTCGTGAGTTTCTTGCCAAGCACATCAAGAGAACCGGGGAATGTTTCCCAACAGGTTGTGGCGTCGTAATCTAACATCAACCCCCAGTTGTTCCTTATCTCTTCCAGTATCTTCTCAATTTTGCCCATCTTCGCTAAAGCTTCAAAATAGAAGAAGGACATAAAGGGACTTCCGATTTTGACGAAATCCAGTGGCGGTTCCAAGAGATATTCTTCAATTATTCTTTTCCTTTCGCCCGTAGCGCAGTCAGAAAGATAGATAATCACCTGTGTTTGGAGGCTGAGGACTGAGGAACGGGTCCCATCTTTATGTATGCTATCAATATAAGCTTTTCTCTCCTCATCCCAGAGGTGTTCGTTTATCGCTTTCTTTAAATTCTCCCCAAATTCGAGGAGGAATTTCTCATCTTCGCTCCTCCCCAAAATCCTCGCTATTTCCGCGGTCTCCTTGAGCGCTTTCACCAAGAGGGCGTTTTGGTGTGTTACAACACCGCTTCCCGGCGTATCCATAGGAGCCCAGTCAAGCATATTCCAGGCGTAAATATCCAGCAAGCCCTTATCGTTAATGAATTTCTTGAAGTTCTTTGCTGTTTGCAAGAGATATGGATAGATTTCCTCAAGGAACTTCCATTCCCCAGTAAAGTGATAATACTCCTTGCAGGCAAGCATCCAGAGGATTGACCAAGCGGTTAAAACATTTTGCCATCCGCTGGGAACCTGGGATTCGGGAAGGGGTGAACGATAAAGGGACTTTGGAACGAGTTTGAGGCAACGCTTGGAAAGAGGGTAGCCGGCAAAGGTAGTGTAATTTATCAGCGCCTCATTTCTTGAATCACCCACCCAGAAGGTTTGCTCATAAGCAGGGCAATCAACATAAGTATCCTCCATACAAAGCCTTTCCGTGTGCTTTGATATCTCCCAAATGCGATTGAGCATATAATCTGAACTTCGGAAAGTGCCAATCTCCGCCACTGGATAAGTAGTGAGATATGTCTTAAGGGAGTATATCCTCACGGGTTTTCTGAGATTTCTCAGCGTCAGCATCACATAACGAAATCCCCTACGCACGAATGAACGATACATCTGATATCCTTCCCGACATACATATCGTAGGGTGTTATGCAACCCCGTGGTGTCCTCAATGAAGCCATCGTGTAGGCTTTCAAATGCGTAGAAATCCAAAACCGTTCCCTGACCTGCCTCAACCTCAAACTCCAAGAAGCCGCTCAGCTCCATTCCGAAATCTATTATCAGCTCAACATCTCCTTCTTTCGGTTCTATCTCCGTATAGGAATCGTTGGCGTAGACGAGATTCTGGTGTTCAGGGCGAACATCGTATTCTTTGAGAACGCTCTTTTGCGTGCAGAGAGTGAAAACGACCTCTTTACAGGTGTGCTCCTTAAGGATTGGCTTTATCCATTCTTGAAATCGTGAGAGCGATTCCGCATCGCCAAGCTCCCAAATTCTCTCGTAATCGGGGTGAGGCTGTAAAGTGCTTTCTTGGGGATAGCCGATTTGGAGGATAGTCCTTTGGGCAAATGGACCAATGGAGATGAATTCCCCTTCTCCTATTGGCGACTTAAAGGAGATTTCTTCTGGGAAATCAAAAGCTAAGTTAAGGAAGGGGTCGTGGTAGGTTCCGCTAACATCCATCAGAAAGAGGTTTTCCCCTTCATTCAGCTCCACCTCTACCTCGTTGCTACCGAGAAAATTATACTCTTCACCGTTTATTTTCATTCTACCCATAATCCCGAAGGGAACGATGATTCTCCCCTTCATCTTTCTCGGCGAGTTAATCAGTGTTGCCACATAGCCTATATGCTGTTTAATATTCGCATCGTATTCTCCTGGGTAGAAGTTCGGGCGAAGGTCTAGGGAGATATGCGATTTAACGGGTCTGACCTCCCGCAGTGAAATCACTCTCTTGGGATAAATCGGCTCATTGGTGAGGAAGGGGATATCACGGGGAATTAAGGATGTCCAAGGGGAGGTTCCATACGGACCTATCTCAATCGCCTTTTCCCAATCGTTATCATCATAAGTGGGTTCCGTCCAGCGATAGTCAAATTTATTTGCATCGTAAATCTCCGCCCAAGCCTGTTGGCAGCTGATGCGAACGGAAGCCCTTTGAAAGCCCGTATGTTCCTTAGTTTTCCAAGAATTATCGCTTACGATGCTTTCTTTTATCTCACCATTCTTGAGGAAATCCAGCTGGGCGAAAAGACCACCTCTTCCCTCAATGTATTGGAAAGTGCTTATTCCATAGTGAGTGACCAATACAGCGATTGTGTTTTCACCTGGCTTGAGAAGGTGCTTGATTGAATATGTATCATAGAATAGTTCAAATGGCCAGGAGCGAACGGGACCAAACCCAATGAATTCGCCATTCAGATAGAGGAAATAACGGGAATCAGCAGTGATATAGAGCTTGGCATCATCAAAATCCTTTGGAGCTCTGAAAGTTTTTCTGAAAGCAAGCCAATAGTTTCTGGGGTGCTCTTCGCTATCATTCCAAATCCATTTCGCTTTCCATTGCATAAGTTAGTTAGCCTCCTTTTTTTAAATATTTTGTTTAATTATAAAAAAGAAAAAAGGACAAGAAAAAAATTTTTTTATGGTCATCTTTTCGCTCCAGTTATTGATTGCAAGCAGGGAGGAATAAAAGATGTTTTCCTCTCTTTTTCTGAATTATGCAACTAAACCGTCGCTTCTCTATTTTATTTGCTTTAATGTTTGCCTTAATTATATAATTATTTCTTGAGAGGTGAAAGTATGGCGAAATTGACGAAAAAGGAAGTAGAGCATGTCGCTTATTTGGCTCGTCTCTCCCTCACAGAAGATGAGAAGGAGATGTTCACTGAACAGCTCAATCGTATTCTTGAGGCTTTCGCAAAGCTTCAAGAATTGCCCACCGAGGATGTTGAGCCTCTATCCCACATCATTCCCTTGAAGAATGTCTTTGCCGAGGATGTCCCCAAGGAATGTCTTCCCGTTGAGGAAGCCCTCGCCAATGCACCGGAAAGCGAGGATAACTTCTTCCTCGTTCCCAGAATCATAGAGGATTGAATAACCAATGGAACTCTACGAGTTGTCCGCAGGCGAACTCGCAAGCAAGATAAAGAGGAAAGAAATCAGCCCGAGGGAGGTAATCTCCTCCTACATTAAACGAATAGAGGAAGTTGAGCCCAAAGTAAAGGCTTTCATCACCCTTACCCTGGAAAAGGCTATGCAAGAGGCTGAGGATATTGAGAAACGCTTGATAAAGGGGGAAGATGTCGGGCTTTTGGCGGGCGTTCCCATTGCAATTAAAGATAACATCTGCACGAGGGGAATTCGCACAACCTGTGCCTCTCGTATCCTTGAGAATTTCGTTCCACCTTATGATGCCACTGTCATAAGGCTACTAAAGGAAGCAGGAGCGATAATCATCGGCAAGACGAATATGGATGAGTTCGCTATGGGCTCCTCCACTGAGAACTCCGCCTTCTTCCCCACTCGTAATCCCTATGATTTGGAGAGGGTGCCTGGTGGCTCATCAGGTGGTTCAGCTGCTGCTGTTGCAGGACGGGAAGCGCCCTTAGCCCTCGGTTCCGATACGGGTGGCTCAATTAGGCAGCCAGCTTCCTTCTGCGGTATCGTCGGCTTCAAACCAACTTATGGAAGGGTATCCCGCTACGGCTTGGTCGCCTTTGCCTCCAGCCTTGACCAAATAGGTCCTCTCACAACAAATGTGAAGGACTGCGTCCTCCTATTCTCCGTTATTGCGCGCTACGATGATATGGATTCCACTTCCGCTCCATTCCCCACTCCATCCCTTGATGAAATGTTATCTCCTGAAATAAAGGGGTTGCGAATAGGTCTCATTGAAGAACTGTTTGGGGAAGGAGTGGAAGAGGAGGTCAGGGAAGGGGTTTTGAAGGCGGTGAAACACCTTGAGGAAGCTGGGGCAATAGTTGAATGGGTTTCCCTCCCTCATCTTTCTTACGCCCTTCCCTGCTATTATATCATAGCCCCCTCGGAAGCTTCCTCAAACTTAGCGAGATACGATGGGGTTAAATACGGGTTGAGAGTGGAGGCGGATGGAGTGATACCGATGTATATGGAGACGAGGGATAAGGGTTTTGGTGCGGAAGTTAAAAGAAGAATTATGCTTGGCACCTATGCCCTTTCAGCTGGTTATTACGATGCCTATTACCTCAAAGCTCTAAAGGTGCGGGCGTTGATAAAGAAGGATTTTGACGAGGCTTTCACAAGGTTTGACATCCTTGTTAGCCCAACATCACCCATTCCTCCCTTCAAGTTGGGGGAAAAGATAGCTGACCCATTGAAGATGTATATGGCTGATATCTGCACTATCCCCGTCAATCTCGCTGCTCTTCCCGCGATATCCATTCCTGCAGGGCTGGATTCCCAAGGCTTGCCCATAGGGATACAATTCATAGGGAAACCATTTGAGGAAAGCAATCTGCTTCGTTGTGCGCTTGCTTATGAGGATGCACACCCCGACCTTCCCCTTCGCCCTCCTTTTTAGCCTATGAAATCTTGACGATTAAAGTGAGCAAGGCTTTCTCTAATTGCCTTAATTCTTTTATTTTTCCGTTCCGTGTGAAAAAAAAGATTTCCAAGAAGCGCGCCATTTTTGTTTTCCCTCCTCATCCCACAATGCAGGGCATTTATCCCGACTACGAAGTAGAGCAGGATGTTTACTTTTTTTCTTATACCAGCAGCAAAGCGAACTGCTTCGCTACCGCTGGCTGGGATTTTACATAGCTACGGTTTATCTCCAATCAAAGACAACCCCAAGGAACTCCTCTTGGTTATCCCTTAAGCCCCGATAGGCTTCCTTGCATTGTTCGGGCTTAAGAAGATGGGTTAAAAGGGGCTCAACTTTCAGTTTGCCCTTTTCTATTAAGGAAAGGTTTATCCTCGCATTCCTCTCAATGCTGTGTTTCTGACGCTCATACTTCGGCCAACCAAGACGGAAGAAATCCTTTCTTTCATCCCTAACAGGATAGCGCCATTCATGTGCCCCTTTATAGGTGATGCAACCAAACTCGGATAGATGGATTCTCTCCAAGAGCTCGGTGACATTCGTCTCAAACGGTCGCTGGAAGAAGGAGCCCAAAAGTATCACTTCCCCGTAAGGAGCGGAATATCTCCAAGCGGTTGCAGCTACTTGGGGATTGCCAGTTGCATCAACTACAATATCACAGCCTTCTCCCTCCGTTAATTTTTTCACAGCATCCTCCACATCAACCTCGCTTGCATTGATTGTCTTCTCTATTCCGCAGGCTCTTGCGATCTCCAATCGCTTTCTTACCCTGTCAATCCCTATCACATCACATCCTGCCAAGCTAAATAACTGGGCACAAAGATTGCCCACTAATCCTAAACCGATAACAGCAACCTTATCCCCTAACTCAGCTGAGCTGACCCTTAAAGCGGTTATGGAGACATTTGCCATTCTGGCGAAGACAGCTTTGAAGGGGTCAAGCCCCTCAGGAACCTTCACCGAGATAACCTGTGCTTTCCCATAGCTGGTATGGTTCGTATGGGTGAGAATGATATCCCCTTGTCTTAAGCCCTCTACATTTTCTCCTATAGCAATGACCTCTCCTACCATCCCATAGCCGGGACGGAAGGGGAAGCTCGCCCACTTAGCTGTTCCTGCAAGGCAGGAGAGCTCTGTGCCTGCGCTGACAACGCTGGCGATGCCCTTAATTACGACATCATTGGGACCCGGCGCAGGGTCGAACTCAAATTCCTCAAGCTCCACAACATTTGGCTCGGGAAAGACGATTTGTCTCGCTTTAAGCATTCTTAATCCCTCCTTCTTTAAATTGTGAGATATAAATCTTTGCTGTTCTACCTACATTTTGATTATAATGAAAAAAAGGAGTGATAATTATGAGATATTTCAAGTTTATCCTCGTCTTTGCTTTTACCTATGTTTTGGCTTCCGCTCAGAAGGTGGATGAACCTTTTGAGTACTTCGCTTTCCCCACAACGGTAATAGGCACTAAGGATTGTAAGTCAGCTTTTGAGATAACCCCTGAGGGCTACATCTTTTCAGGAAGGGCTGAGTTAGCTTTCCTTTGGGGAGATGATAAAGAACCACTTGAGAAGAGAGAGAAAACGCTTTATAAAGGTTGGTTACCAATAGCGCAATGGAGCGTTCAAAAGGATAGTTTTGCCCTTTCCTTTGAGGCTTTTGCCGATAATCCATTCCTTTACGAGGACAATTCCATCGCCTTCGTGCAGGTGAAGGTTAAAAATGAGGGAAGGAAACGAGGGTCGGGAATTTTCTGGGTTGGGATAAGATTTGCTGGAGTTGGACATAGGGTAGCGAAGGAGAATTTTTCCCCTGATTTCAAATACGAATATTTCAATGGACTCGTCTACCGCAACGGAAAGCTCCTCTGCCTCCTTCCCCCCGCGGATATCGTTCAAAAGATGGAGGCAAAAAGGGAAAACGATTTCGCCCTCCTTCTCGGCTATATCCTAAATCTTTCCCCCAATGAGGAGAAGAGATTTAAATTTGAAATGCTCCTTTATCCTGCTGAACCTGAAAGGGTAGGGGATTTCCAGTTGGATTTAGATAAGGCTAGGGAGAGGGTGATAGCGTTTTGGGAGGATTTGTTGAAGAAGGGAGCGTGGCTTGAGGTCCCCGAGAAAAAGGTAGTTGACACTTATCGGTCAAATCTCGTGTATCTCTTCATAGCAAGGGAGAAAAGCGGAGACGATTACATTCAGAAAGTGAATAAATTCCAATACGATGCTTTTTGGATAAGGGATGGTGCCTTTATGGTGCGGGCAATGGATGTTTGGGGCTTCCCGTTTGAGGCGGAGAGGTCAGCTCTTTACTTCTTAAAGTATCAACGACCTGATGGACTGTTCATTTCCCAGGAAGGTCAGCTTGATGGATGGGGACAAACTCTTTGGACATTCGGGCAACATTTCCGCTTAACGCAGGACAAAATCTTTGCCAGAAAAGTTTATCCCGCTGTGAAAAAAGCGATGAATTGGCTCATTCAAACGAGAGAGGAAACTAAGAAGCAGGTAGGCTTGGGAAGAGGACTCCTTCCCCCAACTAATCCCCACGATAATGAGAATGTTTATGGACACATCATCGGAAATGATTTCTGGGCATATCAAGGGGTTTTAGAGGCGATAAATATTGCGAGGGCACTGGGCGAAAACAAGGATGCCGAGATTTTCGCAAGGGAAGCGGAGGATTACAAGAGGTATATATTGGAAAATTTAGAAGAGGCAACAAGCAAGACAAATGGCTATATCCCTCCTTCTCTTGAGGGGGGAGGTTTTGACTGGGCTAATTTGAAATCTGTCTATCCCTGCAGGGTTCTTGACCCCTGGGACAGCAAAGTTACAGCGACAATCAAGAAGGTGAGGGAGCAAAACTTTAACGAGGGCTTGATGACCTATGCTGGTAGGGATAACCTTCACGGCTATATAGGAATTGATGTTCCCCAGACCGAGCTTATAAGAGGAGAGAAAGAGAAAGTATTAGATGCCTTTTATTCCCTTCTCTTGCATACCACTGCTACAAACGCTGGTTTTGAGATGTGCTCAGCGAGCTCAAGGGATTTCGGCACCAATTTAACCCCTCACGGATGCTTTGCCGGAAAGTTCTTGGACCTTTTGAGGAATATGCTGGTAAGAGAGGAAGGAAATAAGCTTCATATCTTTTCTTGCCTTCCTCCAGCTTGGGTTAAGGAAGGAAAGTGGATTTCCTTTCTCAACGCTCCTACCGATTTCGGTTTGATTTCCCTCTCTATGAAGATTCTTTCCGATGGAGCAGAGCTTTCCCTACGCTCCGTTTGGATGAACCCACCGGAGAAAATAGTCATCCACGCGCCGGTCGGCTATCGTTTTCCTCAGGGGGAAAGCATTGAGGTCCCACCGGATACGAAATGGGTAAGGTTGATTTGGAAAAAAGACAAAGAGATTAAAATGAGTTATGAAAATAAGGTGCGGGAATATTTGGATTATCAGCGTAAAGAAGAGGAGAGGAAGAAAAGGGAGTGGGAGGAGAAGATAGAGAAGGCAAAGGCTAAGGAGAAAGGGAACCTCGCATTGGGGAAAAAGGCTATCGCATCTTCTTATGAACCGAATTCTTTCCCTCAAAACGCTGTGGATGGAGACGATTCCACTTATTGGGGCGCCTCCCCCTATCCTCAATGGCTGATGATAGATTTGGGGAAGGTTGAGAAGATATCAAGGATACTGCTTAAAACATACAGGGATGGCGAAAGATATTATCATTACGAGATAGAGGTTTCAAAGGATGGAGAGAAATGGGAGAAGGTAGGCGAGAAGAAGAACAATAAGGTGGCAACTTCAGAGGGCGAGTTATACGATTTCCCCTCCCGATATGCAAGGTTTATCAGGGTGAATATGCTTTATAACTCGGCGAACATAGGAGTTCATATAGTGGAGCTGAAGGTTTTCCAATGAATCGTTGGAAGGATTGGATGGAGCAGGCGAGGATAAATTTAAGGTCGGCGAGGAACAGCCTTCTGATGGGGGATTACAGTTGGGCTTGTTTCATTGCGCACCAAGCGGGCGATGCTGCGCTTAAGGGGCTTCATCAACGCTTTGGGCAAATTGCTTGGGGACACTCGCTTGCCGACCTCATCTATGAGCTTCCGGAAGAGATTAGCGGCAAGGAGGAGATAATAGAAAAGGGGAAGAAATTAGATAGGTTTTATATACCTACAAGGTATCCGGATGCCCATCCTTCTGGAGCAGCGGGTGCCCGTTATGGAAGGGAGGATGCTGAGGAAGCGATAAGGATTGCCGAGGAGATAGTGAGATTCTGTGAGGATAAGAGTTTGGAGAATTGATGGAGAGGAGATTTTACAGCGTTTAAAAGCTTGGGCGAAAGAGCTTGGCAATGACCCTTCCGTTCTGGCTGTTATCCTTTTCGGTTCCTTTGCGAGGGGGGAAGCAACGCCGACGAGCGATGCAGATGTCTTAATTGTGCTGTCCGAATCAGCTCTCCCTTTTGATGAGAGATTGGTTAAATATAAGCCTGTTGGTTTAGGAGTCAGCGTAGAGGTATTTCCTTATACGTTGGAAGAAGTGGTGAGGGGAATGAGGGAAGGATGGGGAATGATTTTACCCGCTATTAGGGAAGGAATAATCTTATTTAAAAGAGAGAGTTTTTCTTTTTAAATCCGCTATCCTATCTTACACGGTCAATTTTGTGATTGACGAGGATTGTTCTCCCACTTATGATAAATAATATGCGGATTTTGTTTTGTTCTTCAGAGGCTTTTCCTTATGCTAAAACAGGAGGGCTTGCCGATGTTTCCGGCGCCCTGCCTAAGGCACTCTTCCTTGAAGGCGTTGAGGTTATGCTGGCGCTTCCAAAATATAAAGATGTCGGCTATCTAACGGAGGATAAAATCTATATTGGGGATAAGGAATTCTTAGCGGTTGGTGAGGAACCAGCCGAAAAAATAGAGGGAGTGAAAACGCTTTTCATCCGGCAGGAAGAACTATTTCTTCGTGATTCCCTTTATGGTTATCCCGATGATGCCTTGCGCTTTATCCTTTTCAACAAGGCTGTCCTGTCCTTCATCAAGAAATTGAATTGGAAACCGGATGTCATCCATTGCAACGACTGGCAGACAGGATTGATTCCCGTTTATCTCAAAACAATCCTGAAAGACGATGAGTTCTATGATGGAATCGCGACAATCTTCACCATCCATAATCTTGCCTATCAGGGGAATTTTCCTCCTGATACTCTGCATTTAGCCGGGCTACCGCCCGAGCTTTTCACATTTGAGAAATTGGAGTTTTGGGGAAACTTCTCCTTTATGAAAGGAGGGCTTGTTTTCAGTGAGCTAATAACAACGGTAAGCCCTCGCTATGCTGAAGAGATTAAAACTCCCCAATTCGGGGCAGGAATGGAGGGAGTTCTCGCTTATAGGAAGGATAGATTGAGGGGAATACTTAATGGTATAGATTACGATGTATGGAATCCCGCCACCGATTCATTACTATATGTGAACTACGATTTATCCTCCCTGGAGAGGAAGAAAGAGAATAAGCGTTTTCTTCAAAAGGAGGCTGAATTGCCCGAAAAAGATGTTCCCCTCATTGGGATGGTTTCACGGCTCGCTTCGCAGAAGGGGTTTGATATACTCCTATCCTGTATGGATAGCTTGCTTGAGAAGGAGCTTCAGCTTGTAATTCTCGGCAAAGGGGAAAAGGATATAGAGGAGGGATTAAAGGCGAAAGCGGAAAAATACAAGGAAAAGTTGCGGGTCTTCATTGAATACAATGAAAAACTTTCCCACAGAATATATGCGGGAAGCGATATGTTTCTAATGCCCTCTCTTTTTGAACCTTGCGGGCTTGGGCAGATGATAGCGATGAGATATGGAACAGTTCCTATTGTGAGGGAAGTAGGTGGATTGGCGGATAGCGTGGAAGAATTCAACCCGGAAAGGTTAGAGGGATGTGGTTTTCTTTTCAAGGATTACAGTCCGGAAGCGCTAGCGGAGGCTATCTCAAAGGCATTGTATTTTTACAAGAAGCCTGACCTTTGGCACAAGATTCAGGAAAATTGTATGAGAAAGGATTTTTCCTGGAGAAGTTCTGCGAAAAGGTATATTGAAATCTACAAGGAAGCAATGGAATTGAGAAAGGAGGAAAAATGAAAAGGCTCGTTGCATTGACGATTATCTTTGGCACGCTTATGCTTGCAGGGTGTGGGAAGAAGGTTGTTGCAGTGGTGAATGGGGAAAAGATAACAAAGGAGGAATTAAGGGATGAGGCGGAGAGGGTTGCGGGGAGAGATGTTCTCGTGAACTTGATAAGGCAGAAGATAATCCTCCAAGCGGCGAAAAAGGAAGGGGTTTACCCTTCTAAGGAAGAGGTAGAGAAGGAGATAGAGTTCAGGAAAAGGGAAAACCCAACTTTTTTGGAGGATTTGAAAAAACAGGGGACGAGTTTGGAAGAATATAAAGAGCAACTGATAGAAAGTTTGGCGGAGATAAACTTGGTAACCAAGGGGATAAAGGTTTCCGATAAGGAAGTGGAGGAAGCCTTTAATAAGTTGAAACCTATGTTGGACAGGGTAAGGCTGAGATGGATAGTGAATAAAAGCGAGGATGAGATAAAGAAAGCGAAGGAGAAGTTAGCCGCTGGTGCTTTCTTTGAAACTGTTGCGAGGGATTCCTCCCAGGATACATTCACAAAGGACAAAGGTGGAGATATGGGCTATGTCTCTTTGAGCCAGTTGAAAGCGATTAGCCCGCAATTAGCTGATTTGGCTATATCGCTTCCCTTGGGCAAAGTCAGCGATATAATCAAATTGCGAAACGGATACGCTATAATAAGGGTTGAAGACCGTCGTATTGCCACTCTTGATAGCTGGCGAGATTTTATAAGAAAAAGCGTTATGTTAGATAAAGCAAATAAAGAGGGAAAACCGGATAAGGTTCTCAAGCCCCTGTTCCAGGAGGCTAAGGTGGAGATAAAGGACCCTCGTTACAAGGGATTGGAGAGCTCCATTAACCTTCCGAGTTTGCCACAATAGTTTTTCACTTGACTACCTGAGTAAAATCTTTATAATTATTTTGCTATGACGAACAAGCCGAAATTAGCAAATAAGGAAAGAGCGCAGAGAGAGCGTTTCCTCGCCGCCCAGCAAGGGGATAAGGCGGTAAGGGATGCTCTCGTTGAGGAGAATATCGGATTGGTCCACAAGTGGGCAAGGCGCTATTATCGCTATGCTCAGGGAATTCCTACTATATCCTATGAGGATATTTTTCTTGAAGGAATATACGGATTGATAAAGGCGATTGATAAATATAAGCCCCAAAAAGGGAGTTTCTCCACTTATGCAACGATTTGGATAAAGCAGTCCATCAGGCGTTTCCTTCAGAAGGAAAGAGCACAGCTAAAGGGAAGAGGATATCTACCCGTTCAAGAAGAGGAAGATGAGCAGATGACGCTTGAAGATATGCCCGCTGAGGAGGAAGAGGAGCTCATATCCTCTGATACGGAGAGTTTGAGAAAAAAGATAGAATATGCCCCCATTCCCGAACGCTCCAAGGAGATACTGAAGCTGTATTTCCTGGAGGGCTACTCCCTGAGAGAGATAGGTGAGAGGATAGGTCTTTCAAAGGAGAGAGTGCGTCAACTGATAAAAGAGGATGGCAAGAAGGTATTAGAGGAATAGTTTAAGGAGGTGTTTATGACTATGGGAAGTCTTAAGGAGAAGATAGAGAGGAAAGAAGCAAGGATATCTATCATAGGGGCTGGATATGTGGGGTTACCACTCGCGATAGCTTTTTGCGAGGAAGGATTTCGCGTTTTTTCCCTTGACAAGGACAAAGAGAAAGTGGAGAAGCTAAGGAATGGGATATCTTATGTTGATGATATCAGCAATGAGGAAGTGAAATCAGCTGTTGATAGTGGACTTCTCATCCCCACGAATTCTGATGAGGTTATTGCCGAATCGGATGTTGTTATCATCACTGTCCCGACGCCGGTTACGAGAAACAAGGAACCCGACCTCACCTTCATTAAAGAGGCTACCCACTCCATAACAAATCACCTTCATTCCCCATTATTGGTATCCCTGGAGAGCACAACTTATCCTGGAACAACGGAGGAAATTCTCTTACCGAAATTTGAGGAACGAGGTTTTAAAGTGGGTGAGGATATTTTTCTCGTTTTTTCCCCAGAGAGAATAAACCCAGGCGATAAGCAACACACTTTGAGGACGATTCCCAAAATAGTTGGGGGGATAACACCCCAGTGCACGGAAGTAGGATGTTTTTTTTATTCTCAGATAGTTAAAAAAGTTATCCCCGTATCCAATGCGAGAACCGCCGAAATGATTAAGCTTTACGAAAATGCTTTCAGGTATATAAACATAGCCTTTGCTAACGAAATGGCGATAATTTGTCGGAGATTAGGAATAGATATATGGGAGGTTATAAGAGGAGCGGAAAGTAAGAACTTTGGATTTCAGGCTTTTTATCCCGGTCCTGGCGTCGGTGGACATTGTATACCGGTTGACCCTCACTATTTGAGATGGCATCTCAAAAGCTTGGGACATAACGAACTTCTCTTGGAGGTTGCTGATTCAATCAATATGGGAATGCCTTTTAAAATAATTGAATTTTTAACGGAGATTTTAAACGAGCAAGGGAAACCTCTAAAAGGTTCAAAAGTATATATCCTCGGGATTACCTATAAAAAAGATGTAGCAGATTTAAGGGAATCCCCCGCTATTAAATTGATGGAACTTTTAAAAGAGAAAAAGGCGGAAGTAGCTTACTTTGACCCCTTTATCTCTCATCTGCCAAATTTCAAACAATTGAACGAGGAATCGCTCTCTTGGGCGGATATCGTGCTTTTGGTGACTGACCATTCTTCTTTTAATTACCAGTGGATAGCGGATAATTGCGATTGTATCTTTGACACAAGGGATGCTTTTAGGGGAGTGAAAAATTCCCGTGCGAAGATATACAAACTATAGAGATGATTGAAGGAGGTTATGAGCCTTTTATAAAGTTAGGCGAGGATTCTCTTATAACCGCTTACGAGGTTAAAAAAGAAGGGAAAAGGTATTTATTGATTGCCTTTAAACCCTCCTTAGATGAAAATACCAGGGCGGCGCTTCTTCAAATAGGGGAGAAGATTAAAAAGTTAACCCATCCTAACCTGGTTTCCCTTGTTGATATCCAGCTGGAAGAGGGAAGGGTTTATTTAACCTATGAGGAAATAAGGGGAATGACGCTGAAGGAGCGCTTCAAGCTTCTTGCTCCTTTCACTCCTGCTCTTGCGGTTGATACTGCAATTGCCATAGGTGAGGCTTTATCAGCCCTTCATAAGGAAGGCTTGGTTCACGGCGACCTTCATCCTGCAAATGTCATCTCCACACCCGAGGCACATATCAAGGTGTTAAATGCAGGTGTCTTCGTTCCTCTTTACGAATACATTAAAAAGGGAGATTTTGCCACCTTGATGCAAAGAGCTCCCTACACCGCTCCCGAGATAGCCGCTGGCGCCCCTCCTTCTGCCCAGTCGGACATTTACTCTTTGGGCGCTATTCTTTTTGAAGCTTTAACTAGCTCACCTCCTTTTGAGGCTCCAGACCCTTTAGCGATTGTCGCGAAACAGAACAGCGAACCACCACCATCCCCAAGAAAACTGAATCCTGGCGTCCCAATGGCACTTGAAGGTGTAGTTCTAAAGGCATTGCAGAAAGACTTAGACAAAAGATATTCCTCTGTTGAAGAGATGTTAGAAGACCTTAGAGAGATAAGGGAGGCGCTCCGCTATGGTTACTCGCTTAACTGGTCCCCTTTGGACACGGAGGGAAGAGCTCCCCGCCCGAGAATTGAGGTTAAAAAAGAACCTCCCTTCATTAGGAGCGCTGTCTTCATAATATGGAGCTTAATAGGGTTAGCTTTAATCTTTCTTTTCTTATATGCATTCTTTGGTTTAGGTGTTCCTCAGGAGGTAGTGGTTCCGGATTTATCAAGGAAAAGCCTTGAGGAGGCAAGGATTCTTCTTCAGCGAAACGGATTGAGGATTGGAGATATACTGGAGAGGGAGAATGAACAAATCCCAGCGGGATACATAATCGATTCACAACCACCGGCGGGAAGTTTGGTAAGGAAGGGGAGGAAAATTGATTTAATAATAAGCACAGGTGCTCCCTATGTAGTTGTTCCAGACTTAAGACTAATTGATGAAGAAAGAGCCAAGAAGATTCTTGAGGATATGGGATTGGCAGTAGGAGATGTTAGTTATGTAGCTGATGAGAAAGTGCCTTTTGGGCAGGTGGTTTCGCAATCTCCCACACCCAATAGCAGAGTAGCCAAAGGCACGACCGTTAACCTAAAGGTAAGTATGGGTCCTCCTGTTGAAGCTTCCCCTCCTTCCGTATCTCAAACTCCAAGCGAAGGTGAGAGGAAAGGGGCAACTGTGCGTTTCGTCGTTCCCGATAAGGCGGAAAGCCACAAGATAACCATAGAGGTTGAAGATGATACGGGAACTCATATTGTCTACGAAGATGTTCACAAACCGGGAGACTTGATAGACCAGCAAGTAGAAGGTGTGGGAGCAACGGTTACGGTGAGGGTATATATAGATGACACTTTGGTGAAAGAACAAACCCTAAAATGATAGAGCTCTCCGCGTCCATCTTATCAGCTGACCTTGGTAATTTAAGAGGGGAGCTTGAGAAAATAAGACATTCCATAGATTCCATCCACTTTGATATAATGGATGGGCACTTCGTTCCGGAGATAAGCTTTGGTGCTGGCTTGGTTGAAGCCTTGAGGGGTTATTTCTCACTCCCCTTTTATGTTCATTTGATGGTGGAAAACCCCGAGAAGTATCTAAACACATTTGCTCTTGCAGGAGCAGATGCTATTTATATCCATCAGGAAAGTGTTCCTCACCTCCATAGGGTCTTGGAGAAAATCAAGGGAAAGGGAATAAAAGCAGGGGTTGCCCTGAATCCTGCAACTCCTCTTTCCCTTTTAGAAGACCTTTGGGATGCAATTGATGTCCTACTCGTTATGACTGTCAACCCGGGTTTTGGAGGGCAGGAGCTTTTGCCCTTCACTTTGAGAAAGGTGGAGAAAGCTAAAAGGCTTATTTCTGAGGGGGAATATCATACGAGAATAGCGGTAGATGGTGGAATAAACGACCGAACAGCGAGAATGGCAAAGGAAGCAGGAGCCTCCATTTTGGTTGTCGGCTCATACATATTCCAAAACGCTGACCCCTTAGAAGCCCTTTCCCGACTGAGGGAAAGCTTAATAGAACATTCTGAGAAATGAGAAGCGTTTCCCTTGTTTATTCTCCTCGCTATTTGCTTCATAACAGAGGGTTGGAACACCCTGAATCCTCACAAAGACTGGCTTATCTCGTCAAGAAATTACAGAATTCAGCCTTAGCACAGCACCTAAAATGGTATGACCCTGAGGAAGCAACCGAGAATGACCTTCTGCGAGTGCATACAAAAGCATATATAAACCTGATAAGGACGCTTGCATTTATGGGAGGTGGATGGATAGACAATGACACCTTTGTTTCTGCGGTTAGTTTTGAAATTGCTGCTCTTGCGGTAGGTGGAGCGATAAAGGCTTTTGAACTCGCAATAAGGGAGGGAGGATTTTCCTTTGCCCTAATTCGTCCCCCCGGACATCACGCTTCTCAGGATATGGGGGCAGGTTTTTGCATTTTCAACAATATCGCTTGTGCTGTGAAATACGCTCAGGAAATGCTGGGAATCAAAAAGGTGCTGATAGTTGATTGGGACCTACACCACGGTAATGGCACGCAAGATATTTTTTATGATGACCCTGATGTTCTTTATTTTTCCCTCCATCAATATCCGTGGTATCCAGGGACGGGGCGAGTGGAGGATATAGGGGAGGGAAGCGGTGAAGGCTTTACCGTTAATGTTCCCCTACCAGCAGGTTGCGGCGACGAAGAGTACATTATGGTTTTTGAAGAGATATTGGTGCCCTTAGCGAAGAGATTTTCCCCTGAATTCATCGCTGTTTCCGCGGGATTTGATGCTCACTTCGCCGACCCATTAGGTGGAATGTTCGTTTCGCCATTCGGTTATTCGGTTTTAACCAAAATCTTGAAGGGTTTGAACGAAGAAGTCGGAGCTAAAGGAATGGCTTTTATTTTGGAAGGAGGGTATAATGTTGAAGCGTTATATAATAGCGTTGAGGCGGTTATCTCGGAATTGGTAGGGGTAAAGCTATCGTTTGCGAAAAGCGAGCGTAAAACCGATGATGATATATCTGCACAGGTAAAGAAAGTGATAACGGAAGTGAAAAATTTGCATTCACTTTAGCTCAAAAAGCCTTAAAAAGTAAAGTGTAAATACAAATAAAGCCCAAAAAGTTAGTCCGACCTCAATCAATAGCTCCAAGTTTTAAAGCCACCTCCTCTACAAGGTTAAAAGGAACATCTTCGCAAAGGAAGGCTTCCCCTAAGCCTTTCAGCAAAACGAATCTTATGCGTCCTTCTTTAACTTTTTTGTCCCAAGCTAACCCTTCTATGATTTCCTCCTTCTTCAAAGGGAAGGGAATTGATAAGGGTAGACCATAAAGAGAGAGAAGAAATTTAAGGAATGAAAGCTCTTCTGGGGAAAGGAATCCCATCCTTCTGGAGAGCTCTCCTGCAAACACCATCCCAATTGATATAGCTTCCCCGTGTAAAAGACGATAATCGCTCTTACGCTCCAATATATGACCGAGGGTGTGTCCGAAATTCAATTGAGCCCTAAGCCCCAAGACATCCTTTTCGTCTCTTTCCACATATTCCGCCTTGATTCTAACGCATCTCTTCACGATTTCTTCCATCACCTCTTTATCTTTTCTCTTTACATCTTTTTCCTTTGCTTCAAGCAATTGAAGAAGAGCCTTATCCTTTATCGCCCCATACTTTATCACCTCAGCCATACCGTTTTTAAATTGTCTTGTTGAGAGGGTGGAAAGGAAGGATACATCTATTAAAACGAACTTCGGTTGATAGAAGAAACCGAGAAGATTTTTGCCTTTTGGATGGTCAATCGCTACCTTTCCACCTATTGAGGCATCAACTTGAGCCAAGAGGGTAGTAGGTATTTGAACGAAATTCAAACCTCGCATATATGAAGCGAAAACGAAACCAGCTAAATCTCCAACCATACCACCACCAAATGAAGCCGACCACCAACCTCTATCAACTTTATTATCTGCGAGTTCATCCCACAATCTCCTCGCCGTTGTTAGGTTCTTTGACTTCTCGCCAGGCTTAACTTTCAGAAAAAGATAATTTATCCTCGCCCTATCAAGGATTTCTCTCACCCTTTCCCCCCAGAGAGTTTCAACCCTTCCATCCACTATCATAGCCAAATATTTACAATCTTTTTTTCTTAAGTATTCACCTAACACCTTAATGGTTTCGCTTCCAACGATAACAGGATAGCTCCTGCTTCCGAGGTTAACGATGATTTCCTCTTTCAACCTTTCAAAACCTCCTCTTTTAACCATTTAAGAAATAGATTCCGGCTCCTTAATTTATGAAAGTCCAAGGGATAGCCTTTTTTATAAAGGCGAACCGCAGAGGTTAGCTTTGTGGATACTTCCTTCTCAATGAGAAGACTATACAAATCTTCGCCTCTCTCAGTCAAAGCCGAGATTACCCATTTCCCTTCCGGAGTGCTATTTGAAGGCGTCACTCCTTTTTCCAAACAATCAAGTAGCAATTTAGCGTAACCCAGGCTTTCTCGCAGGGATTTGAACGATGTATCAAGGAAGGCATCTGCCTTTAGATAATTTGGGAATCTTTTTCTTAAAAGATTTTCAATCTTTTCCAATTTATCTTCGCTTCCTTTTAGAAGGGGTCTTGTTTCGTCGCCTTTCAGTCTGCGGAAAATAACTTTTGGAGTAGCAAGGAGGCAAAGAAGAAATCCTCTCTCCTTTAAAGATTGCAGGTTGCTTTCCCTTTGCAAAGCCCCTCCTCCTACTGCAATTATTATGCCTTCCTCCCTGCTGAATTCTTTAATCATTGCCTCCTCTAAATCCCGAAAATACTGCTCGCCTTTCTCCATAAAGATTGAAGATATTGTCATTCCCATCCTTTTTTCTATCTCCTCATCTATATCAACGAAGGGGAGGGAGGAAATAGTGGAAAGGGATTTCCCTATGGAGGTTTTCCCGCATCCCATAAATCCGCATAAAACGAGATTCTTCCTCACATTTTCCTCAACCTTTCAAGGTAAGCTTGGAAAGATGCCTTTATGTCATCCAAACAATCGCTCCCGAACTTCTCAAGAAAAGCATCGGCTAAAACCCAGGCAGTCATAGCCTCAGCTATAACACCAGCAGATGGAACAACGCAGATATCAGCCCTTTCTTTATGAGCGGGAGCAGATGATTTAGTTTTAAGATGAACCGAATGAAGGGGCTTGGAAAGAGTAGGGATAGGTTTTACTGCTCCTTTTATTATAATCGCCTCCCCATTGCTTACTCCTCCCTCAATGCCACCAGCCCTGTTTGTTATCCGGAAGAAACCCTCTTTTTTATCATAAAAAATCTCATCGTGAAAACGAGAACCTGGAAGCGAAGTTGAAGAAAACCCTTCTCCTATTTCCACGCCCTTCACCGAGGGAATACTCATAACAGCATAAGCAAGGCGCGCGTCCAATCTCCTATCCCAATGCACATAACTACCCAAGCCTGGTGGAATGCCGATAGCTACGACCTGGAAAATACCTCCCAAGCTATCCCCCTGCGTCTTCGCTTCTTCTATCTCGCTCATCATTCTCTTTTCCGCTTCCTCATCTGGGCATCTCAAGGGAGATTTCTCCGCCCTTTCCCATATCTCTTTCCATTCTCCTTCCAAATTCGCTTTAGTTTTACCTATGGATAATGTGAAACTAAAGATATGAATGTTGAATTCCCTAAGCAAAAGCTTCGCCAATGCTCCCGCAGCGACCCTTGCTGCCGTTTCCCTCGCGCTTGCCCTCTCAATAACATCCCTCAAATCCTCCAAACCGTATTTAAGATAACCACCCAAATCGGAATGCCCGGGACGAGGGATTAGAACGGGTTCAATTTTTCTCTCGTCTATTGACATAACATCTTTCCAAGAAGGGTAATCTTTATTGGTAATGAGGAGCGAGATAGGAGCTCCTGTAGTTTTTCCCACTCTTATCCCCGAGAGAACCTCCACCTCGTCTCTTTCTATCTCCATTCTTTTCCCCCTACCATAACCAATCTGTCTACGGCGTAATTCCTCATTGATGAAATGTATATCCGCTTTCAACCCGGCGGGAAATCCTTCTATTATCGTAACTAAACATTTGCCGTGTGATTCACCAGCAGTTAAAAACCTGAGCATAATCCCTCCTTAACAGCATTTTTCATCGTAATTATAACCAAAAAACTCGGTTTTGTTGAATTATTTATAAAAGGGGTGAGCAACAAAATTCGTTATAAAGTTATAAAAAATCTTAAAATTTAATTGACAAACTCACCTTTGCGACTAAAATAAATGAATTTAGAGATGGTAAGATATGGATGAGAAGTTGCAAAAAGCATTTGCTTTGAGATACGAAGGCAGGTACAAGGAAGCCATAGCTTTGCTAAATGAGATATTGGAAGAGGACCCTTTATGTCCGCCTGCCCATCATCTCTTAGGACTAATTTATGGATTCATAGGAGAATTTGAAAAATCCTTGGAGGAACTGAGAAGGGCGGTGGAGATAGACGGGAACTTCATCCAGGCTAGGAACGACCTTGCCCTCACCTATGCGATGCTGGGTATGTATGAAGAGGCGAAGAGGGAATTCCAGAAAGTATTAGAGATAGACCCCCAGAATCCCTTAGCGTTGAAGCATCTGCGGCTGATGGAGACGGAGGAAATTTAGCCTTATGAGCGAGGAGATAGAGCTAAGATTTGAACCCGAAGGCAAAAAAGTAAAAATAAAAAGAGGAAAAAGCATACTTGAAGCAGCTCACAAAGCGGGAATTTTGATTGATGCACCTTGCGGTGGGAAAGGGTTATGCGGAAAATGTAAAGTTAAGATACGGGGTGATGACTTGCCTCTCAGTGCTATTGAAACTAAACTGCTGAAGCCGAAGGAGATTGAAGAAGGGATAAGGTTAGCTTGTCAATTTTTCCCTCAAACCGACCTTACTGTTGAGATATTGACGCCAGTTTTAGAAGCTGTGCAGAAATCCGAACTGGAAAGGACGATATTTAAATTAAGAGGGGCGAATATCGTTAAAAAGTATTTCCTTGTCCTTCCTCCTCCTTCACTTAATGACCAACGCTCCGATGAGGAAAGGCTTCTATCCGCTTTGCCCGCAGCGGAGAGATTAGCCCCCACGATAAGGTCTCAATTACCAGCGGTTTTGCGAGATTCCCAATTTAAGGTCACCGCTGTCGTTGTTGACAAGGAAGTTATAGCGATAGAAAAGGGTAATACGGAAGACGATATATATGGGGTAGCGATTGATATAGGGACGACTACCTTGGCAGCCTACCTTGTTCACCTTCCAACGGGGAGAAAGATTGCCAGCTCGTCCATTCTCAATCCTCAAACGGTTTACGGTGCGGATGTGGTCTCACGCATCAGATATACGATGGACGAAGACGGGGGATTAGAAAAAATGCGGAGAAGCCTAATTGATGGCGTGAACAAACTTTTAGGGGAAATATGTGGTTTCACCGGTGTTTGCCAGGATAAGATTTATCAGGCAACCATAGTGGGCAACACCTGTATGACGCACTTCCTTTTAGGTGTTGATGCTCGTTATCTCGCTTTTTCGCCCTATGTTCCCGCCTTCAGCAGGATGGTTAAGACAAGAGCGAGAAATGTTGGATTGAAGATTTCCCCTGAGAGTTGGGTATATTTGCTCCCAAATATCGCGGGTTTCGTGGGCGCTGATACCGTTGGGGTTATCCTCGCTACTGGTCTATATAGAAGGAAGGGAATATTCTTAGCGATAGACATTGGGACCAATGGAGAGATGGCACTTGGCTGCAGGGAAGGCATAACCGTTTGTTCAACCGCTGCGGGACCAGCCTTTGAAGGCGCGCATATTAAATTCGGGATGCATGCGACGACGGGAGCGATTAATAGGGTTTACATTACGGATGATGTGAAAATTTCAACTATCGAGGGGGAGAAACCAAGAGGGATATGTGGTTCAGGACTTTTAGATGCGGTAGCGGAAATGTACAAGGTAGGGATAATAGATTACACTGGTAGGATGCTATCTTTTGAGGAGGCTTCTTCTCTTTCCCCTTCCTTGAGGGAGAGGTTGAAGATAGAAGAGGGTGAAAGGTGTTTCGTTTTATCTTGGGGTAGGGAAAACGGGCTTGGAAGAGACATATACATCACACAGAAAGATATAAGAGAGCTTCAGTTAGCTAAGGGGGCTATGAGGGCGGGGATAGAGATTTTACTCAAGGATAGGGGGATTAGCAAGGATGACATAGATGGGGTTTTTCTCGCAGGTGCTTTTGGGAACTACATAAGGAAGGAAAGCGCCCTACAGATTGGTTTGCTTCCTCCCTTACCGCTTGATAAAATATATCCGGTAGGTAATGCAGCAGGTAGAGGAGCTATGATGGCGCTTGTTTCACCTCGCATTTTAAGAAAAGCGGAAGCTATTGCGAGGGGGTGTCAATATATAGAGCTTTCTGCCTTACCGGAATTTTCAAACTTTTTTATGGACGCAATGTATTTTCCCATATAATATCTATTGAGAAAATTTTAAAAAGGAGGTAAGAGAAGATGACTGACCTGCTTAATGCATTGAAAGAAGCAGTGATAGTTGGGAATGCAAATGCAGTGAAGGAGCTGACGGAGAAGGCTTTGGCGGAGAACATCCCTCCCAAGAAGATTTTGGATGAGGCTCTTATACCAGGTATGATGGTCGTTGGCGAGAAGTTCAAGAACAACGAGTATTATGTGCCGGAGGTTCTCATCGCCGCCAGGGCAATGTATTCCGCATTGGACCTCCTTCGCCCTATACTGAGCAAATCCGATATTGAGCCCGTGGGAACGGTTGTGATTGGAACAGTTAAGGGCGACCTTCACGACATAGGAAAAAATCTCGTCAGGATGATGCTTGAGGGCGGTGGATTCAGGGTTATTGACCTCGGAGTTGATGTGGCGCCGGAGAAGTTCATAGAAGCCATCAAGGAAAACAATGCCCAAATTCTCGCTATGTCCGCCCTCCTTACCACGACTATGCCCTCTATGAAAGTTACAATTGATGCTCTCAAAGAGGCAGGCTTAAGGGAAAAGGTAAAGGTAATGGTAGGAGGAGCCCCTGTGACCCAGCAGTGGGCGGACGAGATAGGTGCGGATGGCTATGCCCCGGACGCCGCCTCCGCTGTGGATAAAGCCAAGGAGCTGCTATCGTTAAATTAAGAGGGGTGATTTATGCGGGAAAGGAAAATCCTAATAGCCAATGTAGGTTCTACTTCCTTTAAATATCAACTTTTCTCAATGCCAGATGAGAAAGTGCTGGCGAAGGGCAAGGTAGAGAGAGTAGGAAGCGATAGGTCGCCTTTTTCTCATAGCATCGCCGGTAGAACGATTAGCGGAGAAGCCGAGGCAAAAGACCACAACGCCGCTATCAAGCTTTGCCTTGATTTTCTCCTTTCCCCCGAAGCGAAAGTCATTTCCTCCTTAGAGGAAATAGAGGCTGTCGGCTTCAAAACCGTTCACGGAGGAAGATTTACAGGCGTTCATTTCCTAACGGATGAAGTTCTATCAGAGATGGAAAGGTTCTCCATCGTCGCTCCCGCTCACAATACTCCCTACATAAAAGCTATAAGGATATTCAAGGAACTCCTTCCCTCAACTCCTCTCATCGGCGTCTTTGAACCTCATTTTCACACCACCATTCCCCTATACGCCAGAGTTTACGGCGTTCCTTATGAATGGTATGAGAAATATGGAATTGCCAAATACGGCTTTCACGGTGCTTCCCATCATTACATAGCTGAGAGAACCCCCCAGCTTATCGGAAAGCCGAAGGAGGAGCTGAAGATAATATCCTGCCATTTAGGGGGCTCCTCTTCCCTCTGTGCCATAAAGTATGGGGAATCCATTGATACATCAATGGGTTTTTCCGCTCAATCCGGGGTTCTGAACGCTACCCGCTGTGGTGATTTAGATGTCTTTATCATTCCCTTCCTTATGCGGGAGGGGAATATGTCCATTGAAGAAATATGCCGAGAATTAGTCAAAAGAGGTGGTTTGCTTGGGATATCAGGGATAAGCGGTGATATGAGGGATTTATTGGAGGCTACCGCATCCGGCGATGAAAGGGCTTCCCTAGCGATAGATTCTTTCTGTTATGGGGTTAAGAAATATATAGGTAGTTATGTTGCGATAATGAACGGTTTGGATGTTCTTGTTTTCACGGGAGGAATAGGGGAGATGAGCCCCCCAATCAGAGAAAAGATTTGCGAGGATATGGATTACTTAGGGATAAAGTTGGATAAAGAGAAAAATCTCTCCACGATAGGTAAGGAGGGGATAATTTCCCCCGAGGGAAGTAGGGTGATAGTAGCGGTAATTCCTACTAACGAGGAATTAATAGTAGCGAGGGAATCACTGAAGTTATTGGAGAAAGAAGGAGGTTAGGGGCGATGGCAAATATAGTGATAGTGGGGGCGCAGTGGGGGGATGAAGGGAAGGGGAAGATAACGGACCTCCTTGCTGAGGAGGCTGATATCGTCGTCCGTTATCAAGGAGGAAGCAACGCAGGGCATACTGTAAAGGTGGGGGAAGAGGTATTTCGTCTCCATCATATACCCTCGGGAATCCTGTATCCAAATAAACTTTGCATAATAGCGGATGGAATGGTTGTTGACCCCGAGGTTTTAAAGGGGGAGATTGAGGAGCTCATCAGAAGAGGTATAAATACTGAGGGATTACGGGTCTCGCAAAATGCCCACATAGTTATGCCTTATCATCGCATCCTTGATGGTATATGGGAAGGAAGGATGGGAAAGGGTAAGATAGGAACTACGGGAAGGGGAATAGGACCTTGCTATGCGGATAAAGCGGCGCGCATAGGAATAAGAGTAAGCGACCTCTTTAACGAAGAACTCTTTAAGGAGAAATTAAGGATTAATTTAGAGGAAAAGAACCTTTTGATTTCTTATTATGCCCAACTACCTCCCTTAAAGCTGGAGGAACTTTTGCCCCGCTACTTGGAACTCGGTAATTTTCTAAAACCATATGTGGCAAATACTTCCCTTATCATAAGGGAAGCGATAAAGGAAGGAAAGAATATACTCTTTGAGGGGGCGCAGGGAACCCTCCTTGATATAAATTATGGCACTTATCCCTTTGTAACCTCCTCCCACCCGATAGCGGGAGGGGTTTGCATTGGAGCAGGCATCGGACCGAAGGAAATAGATAAGGTAATAGGGGTTTGTAAGGCATATATGACGAGGGTAGGGGGAGGACCTTTCCCAACGGAGATAAAGGATGAGATAGGGGAGCTATTGAGGGAAAAGGGAGGAGAATACGGAACGACCACGGGAAGACCTCGTCGTTGTGGTTGGCTTGACCTCGTTGCTCTTCGCCATGCAGTCATAATAAACGGAATGGATAGCTTGGCGATAACCAAGCTTGATGTTTTGAGCGGTATTCCGAGGGTAAAGGCATGTGTTGCTTATAAATTTGAAGGAAAGGAGATAGAGCAATTTCCCACGGATGCGAATATTTTAAGCAAATGTCAACCCATTTATGTGGAATTGGAAGGATGGGAGGAAATAGAGAACGCAGATGATTTTTCTTCCCTTCCAAAGGGGGCGCAGGAATATTTAAAACTGATATCCTCCTATGTTGGTGTGCCCATTTGTATCATTTCAATAGGAGCACGCAGGGAGCAAACGCTTGGATGGAAGAGTAAGAGGGAAGGCTATCTCTGGGATAGAATAGTCGTTGATACCGTAGATTAAAAAAGAAAGGAGGAAGACAGTGTGCCACCGATACACGCTATAATTCTTGGTATTATTCAAGGGTTAACGGAATTGTTTCCCATTTCCTCTTCCGCACATCTTTTCATAATACCTTGGTTTTTCGGCTGGAACTATCAGTCCCTTCCTTTTGATGTAGCCCTACATTTAGGAACTCTGTTAGGATTGGTTGTTTTCCTTTTCAGCGATTGGAAAGCTATTTTGGGTGGTTTGTTTAGGAAAGAGCCCTATTATGTCAGGCTTTTTTTTCTTATAGTTATCGCCTGCATACCAGGGGCGCTGTTTGGGGTTTTTTTAGAGAAGCAAGCGGAAACCGTCTTCCGCACCCCCGCTTTAATAGCTTTGACTATGTCCGCTTTCGCCATTATTTTGTGGCTTGCTGATACATTCTGCAAGAAGAGAAAAACGATTGAGGATGTAAGTTTGCTTGATGCTATTTTAATAGGTTTATCTCAAGCTTTGGCGATAATTCCTGGTGTATCTCGCTCGGGAGCTACGATAACAGCGGGGCTCTTTTTGGGTATGGAAAAGCGAGAAAGCGCCAGGTTCTCCTTTCTCCTCGCTACTCCGATCATCGCTGGGGCAGCGTTATGGGAAGGAAGGAAAATCCTTTCCCTTGGCTTTCAAGAACCGGTAGCACTCTTGTTGGGATTCGTTTCCGCGGCAGTTGCCAGCTATTTCGCGGTTTCCTTTCTGCTTGGCTATTTAAGGAAGGGTAATTTTTTGCCTTTTGTTATTTATCGTTTTCTTTTTGCCATCGTTATTCTTTTAGTTATAATTTTTAAATCGTAGATGATGCTATGGCCGCTGATGAGATAAGAAAAGGCGAGCAAATGCCCTCCCTAAGGAGGGCGGTAGGCATTTGGGGTTCGTTTACTTGGGGTTATGCCGATGTTGGCGCCGATATCTATATGGCGCTTGGATTAGTTATATTTGCTGCTCACGGCTGGGCGCCTTTTGCCCTTTTAGCAACCGGTTGTCTTTATGTTTTGATAGGATTGGTTTACACTGAATTAGCTGCCTCTTACCCAGTGGCTGGTGGAGGGCAGTATTATTCCCTTAGAGGACTGGGGGATTTCTGGGGTTTCGTTGCCGGTTGGGCTTTCCTCTTAGACTTCACTATTGATGTAGCCCTTTTCGCTTATTCTTCCGCTGGTTATCTCAATTTCTTTTTCCCCCAATTCCAGAAAAAACTTATATGGATTATAGAAACTCTAATCTTGGTTTTCTCGCTTATCCTGATAAATGTAAGGGGGATAAAAGAATCCTCAAGGGTGAACGAGGTCTTTTGCGCTGTTGATATGTTTAACGAGACCCTAATCGTCCTTATAGGTTTTATCTTTGCCTTCAAGCCCGAGCTCTTCATCCATCAAATAACATATGAGTTTCCCGGAACTAAACAATTTCTTCGTGGAATGACCTTAGCGGTTACCGCTTTCGTGGGCTTGGAATCCATTTCTCAAGCAGCTGAAGAAACACTCAGACCAGCTTCTATTATCCCTCGCACTTCCATTTCCCTCACATTTGTTGTTCTCCTATATGCCATCGCCTTTTCAACCCTTGGTATCGGAAGCCTAGGATGGCAACCATTGGCAAAACATATGAGCGACCCCATAGCTTATTTAGCCAAGTTCCTCCCCATAATCGGTTTTATCGCTGGTCCCTTTACCGCTATCCTCGGTTTTACCCTCCTCTACGCCTCAGCCAATACTGGCGTTATGGGCTATTCCCGTGTAACTTACTCTATGTCAAAGCTCCATCTTCTCCCACGCTGGTTCCATGGCACTCATCCTCGCTATCGCACCCCTCATCGGACAATCCTTATTTTCTCCGCTGTCGTCGTTATCCAGGTTATCCTCGCAGGTCTTAGCGAGAACATCCTCAACACCCTTGCTGATATGTATGCCTTCGGTGCTCTTACCGCCTACACCCTCGTCACCATTTCCCATCTTCGCCTGCGCCTCACTGACCCTTATACCCCCCGACCTTATAAAGTCCCAGGAAATTTAAGGATAAAGATTAAAAATAAAACGATTGATTTCCCACTCTTAGGTATTCTTGCCGTAATCGGGACCTTCTTCTATTTCATTCTCGTGCTTTGGACACACCACCTGGCAAGGATTTACGGCACCTTATGGTTAATTCTCGGCTTAACTCTCTACTTCGTTTATAGAAAGAAGAACGGTCTTCCCCTATTGAAAAGCATTGAAAGGGATTGGGTTGGGGAGCAGATTAGAGTTTTAAAGGAAGCAGGAGAGGTGGAAAATCTGGAAGAGTATATCAAAGCACTGGAGGGAAGGGAAAATGAAAGTAAGTAAACCCGTCCTTTATTCTCGCCTTTTCTTGCAGATTATCATAATCTTTTTGGGAACACTCATCATAATTCAAGCTTTCACCACGGAAGCATCGTTAACTTATCGTGCGGTAGGATTTGCCGTTTTAGCCTATGGTTTATTCAGATTTTATCAAAGCCTATCGCTTCTTTTCAGAGGGAGGGGAAATGGAGGCTAACTTAAATCCGATAGGCTTAGCCATCGCTATTTCCTTCACAGGAGTGGTCGGCTCAATCCTTTGGTGGATGCTTCATCCACCGGTTTATGTTAGGGTTGCATTGGGGACGGTGACAAAAGGGGAGGAGGAAATGCGTGGTTCCATCATTGTTCCTATTACTGGCTCCCCCCTATCGGAAAAGCTTCTTAAAATTGCTACTAATTTTGCCCAACGCCTGGATGTTCCCATTCGCTTTGTTTATGTTATGGAGATTCCCCTTGTCCTGCCACCTGATGCAGAGGTGCCTAGGGAAAGGGAAAGGGGTGAGAGAGTTCTCCTCCACGCACAAGTTGTAGCGGAAAAAGCGGGTGTCCTTGCTAAGGGGAAAATTGTAAAGGCAAGGCTTGCAGGAGCGGGAATTGTGCAAGCGGCAAGGGAGGACGACGCGAGTATGATTTTGCTTCTCCTTTCCGAGCATCCCGAGGAGGAAATCGCCTTAGGCAGAAGCGTTCAATATGTTGTGAGAAATGCCCCTTGCGATGTCCTTCTTTTGAAGCCTTCTCTTAAAGAAGTGGCTTAAAATGTTGACTTTTAACACAATGAAAACTATAATATCTAAGCGGTGGGCGGTTAGTTCAGCGGGAGAACGTCTCCTTGACGAGGAGAAGGTGGTTGGTTCAACTCCAACACCGCCCACCATTTTCCTTTTATGACCTCAAGAGAAAGGATTTTAAAGACAATTAGAAAGGAGAAAGTAGATAGAATCCCCGTTTCTCCCTGGGGTTTGGGGAGGCTTGACCCTAATAGCGATATGGCAAGGGAACTGATAACTAAGACGGACATCCTGATGGAAGCCTCCCCAGGCGTTGACCCCTTCTGGGGCGAGTATATCAATCAATTAGAAGAGGTTGGGGAAGGGTTATATCGTCTACAAACGCCGAGAGGGTTTTTCCAATGGCGAATAGGGAAAACCGAGATAACCCAAGCTATGAGGGAGTTTCCTTTTAAATCGCCGGATGATGCAGAGAGATTCCTTTCCCTTCCTTATAAAAAGCCGAAACCCACTGGGGAACATTTTTATAAAATGAGAGAATGGATAGGTGAAGAAGGGTTAGTGCTCGTCGGCATCCCAAATGGTGTTTGCCTGCCAGCAAGTTTCTTTTCCCCCGAGGATTTCTGCCTCAATTGGGCTTTGCATCCATCCCTTATTATTAAGTTGACAGAAGTTGGAACGGAAAGAGTGATAGCTATGGTTGAGGATTTGTGCAGGGAAGGGGTTGATGCCTTCCGCATAATCGGAGGAGAATATGTAACCCAACAGCTTGGTCCGAAAGGGGTTGAAGCTCTCCTTAAACCCTATGATATTTCCCTCGTTGAAGCAATTCATCGTTATGGAGCAGTAGCTTATTATCACAATCACGGTAAAGTGAGAAGTTTTCTCTCTGATTTAAGAGACCTGGGGATAGATGCTCTTGACCCCTTGGAGGCGCCTCCTTGGGGCGATGTGGATTTAAAGGAGGCACAGGAAACCATTGGGAAAGAAGTTTGTTTAGTAGGGAATCTTGACGATATGGAGATTTTGAATAAAATGGACGAAAAAATGGTCAAAAAGATAGCGTTAGAAAGGATAAAGGATTTGAAACCTGTAGGCTTCATTCTAGCTGGAACCGCCTCAGGCATATTCGGCGAGAAAGCAGCTCGTAATTTCATAGCTTTAGCGGAGATGATGGTAAATTGAGGTTTCCTGTTCCTATGCCCGATGGCTCAATTAAGGAATTTTCCTTTGAGACAGAAGAAGGAAGGGAAATTTATCGCCACTCAGCAGCCCATCTTTTGGCGCATGCGGTAAAGGAACTGTTTCCGGATGCGAAACTGGGAATTGGTCCGGCTACGGAGGATGGTTTCTTCTATGATTTCCTCAAAGAAAAGCCCTTTACGGAAGAGGATTTGGCGAAAATAGAGGAAAAGATGCGGGAGATAGTAGGAAGAAATCTCCCCATAGTGAGAAAAGAGCTTAAGAAAGAAGAGGCAAGGGAATTGTTCTCACAAAGAGGAGAAACCCTTAAGTTGCAGATACTTGATGAAATAGAGGATGAGGTTGTAACGATTTATGAACAAGGGGATTTTGTTGACCTTTGTCGTGGACCGCATCTGGCTAATACCAGCTACATAAATCCGAAGGGTTTTAAGCTTCTGTCTATCTCCAGCGCCTATTGGAGAGGAGAGGAGGGCAATCCGTCTCTTCAAAGAATAAAGGGAACCGCCTTTCCGAGCGAGGAAGAGTTGACCGAATATCTCAATTTCTTGGCTGAGGCGGAGAAAAGAGACCATAGAATTTTAGGGAGAACCCTTGAGCTTTTCAGCATAGAGGAGGAGGCTGGCGCGGGGTTAGTTTTTTGGCATCCGAAAGGGGCTATTGTAAGGAAGATAATTGAGGATTTTTGGAAGGAGGAGCACATAAAAAGGGGCTATCAGCTGATATATACACCTCATATAGCGAGGGCTGATTTGTGGCGTATCTCTGGTCACCTTGAAATGTATAAAGAAAATATGTATCCTCCTATGCAGTTTGAGGGGGTTGAATATATATTAAAGCCGATGAATTGCCCCTTCCATATCTTGGTCTATAAAAGCAAACAGCGTAGTTATAAAGACCTTCCCATTAGATATGCTGAGCTTGGCACTGTTTATAGATATGAACGCTCAGGTGTCCTTCACGGTTTGTTGAGGGTTAGGGGATTTACGCAGGATGATGCTCACATTTTCTGCACGCCTGAGAACCTTAAGGAGGAAATAGAAGGTGTTTTAGAGCTCGCCCATTTTATGATGCGTAGGTTTGGCTTTGGGGAGTATGTTCATAAGTTGAGCACACGCCCCGAGAAATACGCTGGCACATTGGAAAAATGGGAAATGGCAGAGGGGATTTTAAGGGAAGTGTTAGAGGAAAGGAGGGTGGATTATATCGTGGATGAGGGAGGAGGAGTGTTTTATGGACCGAAGATAGATATCAGCTTAAAGGATTCACTTGGGAGGTTATGGCAGGGACCGACAATTCAGGTAGATTTCAACCTACCGGAGCGTTTCAATATAACATACATAGGTGCGGATGGAAGGGAACATATCGTCGTTATGATTCACAGGGCGGTTCTCGGGAGTTTAGAGAGGTTTATGGGCACCCTAATAGAACATTATGCGGGAGCGCTTCCCCTTTGGTTGTCTCCTGTTCAGGTAAGGGTTTTGCCCATTGCTGAGAGACACATTCCCTATGGTGAGGAAGTAGCAAATTATATCAAGCAGGGAGGGTTCAGAGTGGAGGTTGACGCTCGCAACGAAACTTTGAATTATAAAATAAGGGAAGCACAGGTGGAAAAGGTCCCCTATGTCTTAGTTGTAGGCGATAGAGAGATGGAAAATAAAACAGTTTCCCCTCGCAAAAGGGGAGGGGAAAATTTAGCTCCAATGAAGATTGAAGAGTTTGTTAATTACTTGACGAAGGAACAGGAAAGCGATATTATCACAAATTAAAAAAGGAGGTTGATAATCTATTAGCGAACATCGTTGGCGTGTGAACGAAGAAATCAGGGCAAGGGAGGTAAGACTTATTGACGAGAATGGTGTGCAAATAGGCATAGTGCCTATACAGAAGGCGCAAAGGATAGCGAGGGAAAAGGGGCTTGATTTAGTAGAGGTAGCTCCCCAAGCGAATCCGCCTGTTTGCCGGATTTTGGATTATTCAAAATACAAGTATGAACAGGATAAGAAGAGAAAAGAGGAAGCGAAGAAGCAGAAGGCGCAAGAGGTTAAGGAAATAAGATTCAGACTTTTCATAGATGACCACGACTATCAGGTGAAAATGAGGAAGATAAGGGAGTTTTTAGAGGAGAAGCATAAGGTCAGGGTGGTGGTTTTCTTCCGGGGTAGAGAGTTAACATTTACCGATAGGGGGGAGGAATTATTGAACAAGATTAAGGAAGCTTTGAAGGATTATGCGATAGTAGAAAGGGACATAAAATTAGAGGGCAGAAGAATGAGCATTCTTCTTATGCCAAAGAAAAAATGATAAAGGATGTGGTTTTGTTGAATAATTCACCCCAAAGGGGAAAGGCTTTTATACCCCATATTGTGAAGAAGGAAGTCTTAAAAAAGGCACTGGAGTGGGAGAAAAAGCTGATAGAGGAAAACAAACTTAATAAGAGATATGGATGGGAAGAACGAGCTGAGGAAGGTGTGTATGGCATATCATTAAGGATATTAAAATTGAAATTAGAGATTCTAAAAAGTATAATTTTAAAAGTGAAATGGCAAATCTTAAACAAAGGAAGCACTAACGAAATATCTTTTTGCCGGGTTTATTCAAAAAAGCCGAAGGAGGTAGAAGTTGTATGCCGAAATTGAAGACGAGGAAATCCGCTGCCAAGAGATTCAAGATAACTGGCAGAGGCAAGTTATTGAGAAGGCATACTCGCCTCAATCATCTTATGATAAAAAAGAGAGAGGCGAGGGTAAGGCGCCTTCGCCAGGAGGCGGAAGTGGATAAGACAATGGAGAAACGAATTAGAAAATTGGTCCCGTATATATCCTAAAGGAGGTTTGAAGATGCCGAGAGCAAAAGGCGGAATTGTAAATAGAAGGAGACATAAAAAGATTTTGAAGATGGCGGAGGGTTTTAGAGGAGCGAGAAGCAAACGCTTCAAGCATGCAAACGAAGCGATTCTTCATGCCCTCTATCACTCTTACCGGCATAGAAGAGAACGGAAGCGTGATTTTCGAAAGTTGTGGATAGCACGCATAAACGCCGCCTGTCGGGCGGAGGGAATTAAGTATTCCCTCTTTATGGGCGCTATTTCCAAACTGGGCATAAAGATAAATAGGAAAAATCTCGCCGATATGGCGGTGAGAGAACCCGAGGCTTTCCGAGCTATTGTGGAAAAAGCCAAAGCTGTTTTGTCCAGCGCTCAATAATGGAGAAGGCGATAAGGGATATAGAAGAAGAGATAAGGCAGTTAAAAAAAGAAGCGGAAAAGCTCCTCACGGAAGCAAACAGTGAGGAGGAAGTAGATAGGATAAGAATTAATTTCGTAGGAAAAAAAGGCAAGCTTACCCAAATCATAAGGGCGCTGCCAAGTTTCCCACCTGATAAGCGTCCCTTAATCGGTAGATTGGTAAATGAGGCTAAGGAGAAAATTTCCGCAGCGCTAGAGGCGCGTCGTTCCTTCCTTCAATCCCTATCTATGAAAAGGGAAACAGTAGATGTTACTCTGCCGGGGGTGCGTCCTCAATTCGGAAGAAGGCATCCCCTTACCCAAGTTATTGATGAGATAAAGCGCATATTCATCGGGCTTGGGTTTGAGGTTGTGGAAGGACCGGAAATAGAAACCGAGTATCATAATTTCATCGCCCTTAATATCCCACCTGAACATCCCGTTCGTGATGAGCACGATTCTTTTTATATTACCGATGATATACTCCTTCGCACCGAGACATCCGCAGTTCAGATAAGGGTTATGGAAGCTAGGAAGCCCCCAATTCGCATAATTGCTCCGGGGAGGGTCTTTCGTAGAGACCAAGTGGATGCCACCCATTCCCACACATTTCATCAGGTTGAAGGATTAATGGTGGATAAAGGGGTAACCTTCTCGGATTTGAAGGGGGTTTTGACGCTTTTCTGCGAACAGATGTTTGGAGAGGGTGTAAAGATGCGCTTTCGTCCCGACTACTTCCCCTTTACCGAACCATCAGCCGATGCATCAATCTCCTGCATTATCTGTGGAGGGAAAGGGTGTCGGGTCTGCTCCTATACCGGTTGGTTAGAGATATTGGGCTGTGGAATGGTGCATCCCCAAGTGCTTCGCAATGTAGGTTATGACCCAGCGGAATGGCAAGGTTTCGCTTTCGGTATGGGGGTAGAGCGTATCGCAATGCTTAAATACCGTATAGATGATATACGCCTCTTTTTGGAGAACGACCTCCGTTTCCTTAAACAATTCTAACTTTCTTATCTTACCTCTATATAAGGTTTTATCTTTTCTAATTTCTTCTCCCCTACTCCGGGCACATTTAAGAGCTCTTCAACGGAGTTGAATCTCCCCACCGATAGACGATATTGTATTATTCTATCCGCTAAGGCAGGTCCTATACCAGGAAGGGTAATAAGTTCTTCCTTTGTGGCGCTATTGATGTCCAACTTGCTTAAATAAGGATACTGCCAGTTCATTTGCTGTTGCTGATAGTATGGTTGCTGATAATAGGACTGCTGAGGGGTTGCTTTCTGAGCAGGGACGGTCAATCTTTGCCCATCCTTCAGCTTCTCCACTAAGTTAAGCTTACTAATATCAGCATCTGCTCCCAATCCACCAGCTGCTTGCAAGGCGTCTCTTACTCTGGAACCTATGGGCAATCTATATATCCCTGGATTTACCACCGCTCCCTCCACCTGGACCGAGATATATCTAATCTCAGGGGGCTTTGTTCGGCTTGTTTTCCAAGCAGTTAAAATCGTGCCTAGGACACCTAATATGAGGATGAAAAGCAGAGCCTTCCTTTCACTTGGAGTAAGCTCAAATTCCCTTGCCATTTAAAATACCTCATTTCTCCAGCGCCTCTGCTATTTTTTCTCCCATTTCTTGGGTGGAGACGAGTTTCTTCCCCTTGCTCATAATGTCAGGCGTGCGAAAACCATCCTCAAGAACCTTTAGAACAGCCTTCTCAATTGCACTTGCTTCTTGTTCTAATTGGAAGGAAAAACGAAGCATCATTGCTGAGGATAATATCGTGGCTATTGGATTTGCTATTCCTTTGCCCGCTATATCAGGTGCTGAACCGTGCACTGGTTCATACATTCCAAATCCATCCTCCCTTATGCTTGCCGAGGGTAACATCCCTATGGAGCCGGTGAGCATAGCTGCTTCATCGGAGAGGATATCCCCGAAGGTGTTCTCGGTTAAGAGCACATCAAATTGCCGTGGATTTTTTATCATTTGCATAGCAGCGTTATCCACATATAAGTGGATAACCTTTACATCTGGATAGTTTTGGGAAACCTCGTTCACAACTTCACGCCAAAGGCGTGAGGTTTCCAAGATGTTTGCCTTATCCACGGAGTGAAGGATTTTCCGCCTTTTTCTCGCTATCTGGAAGGCTACCTCCGCTATTCTCCTTATTTCTCTCTCGGAATAAACCATTGAATCAACCGCAACGATTTCGCCGTTTATCTCCCTTCTTTCCTTAGGCTTGCCAAAGTAAAGACCACCGGTAAGTTCTCTAACTATTATAAAGTCAGTTCCCTTTAAAACGCTACGCTTCAAAGGGGAGGAATTCATTAAGGGAGGAAATAGGATAATGGGGCGAAGATTGGCGAAAAGGTCAAACTCTTTTCTCAGAGCTAATAGCGCCGCTTCAGGTCTGAGCTGGGGAGGTAAAACATCCCATTTTTCCCCTCCCACTGCCCCTAAAAGTATGGCATCTGACCTCCGGCAAATCTCAAATGTTTCTTTTGGCAAAGGGACACCAGTTTCATCATATGCGCTACCGCCTACTAGCGCCTCAATGAAATGGAATTTATGCCCGAATTTCACTCCAACCGCTTGCAGAACCCTCACCGCTTCCCTCACTACTTCTTTCCCTATCCCATCCCCTGGCAGAACAGCTATTTTGAATTCAGCCATTCAAACGCCTCCTCGCATAGGCAACCAACCCTCCAGAATCTATGATTTCCCTTAAAAATGGAGGGAAAGGAATTGCCCTGCATTCCTTCCCTTTGGCGATATTTTTTGCTATCCCTTCCTCTAAATCGACCTCTATCTCGTCGCCATCATCAGCTGGGAACCCTTCTGGACACTCCAAGATAGGCAAACCGATGTTTATAGCATTTCTATAAAAAATGCGGGCAAACGATTTAGCGATGATGCATTGGATTCCTGCTCCTTTTATCGCCCAGGGAGCGTGTTCACGAGAGGAGCCACACCCAAAGTTATCACCAGCTACAAGTATATCTCCTCTCTGAATACGAGAGGGGAAACCATCCTCATAACCCTCCAAGCAATGCTTCGCAAGCTCCGAAGGGTCGGTGGAGGTGAGGTAGATAGCAGGGATTATCTGGTCAGTATCTACATTATCCCCAACGGTTATCGCTCTTCCTTTTAATTTGATTTAAATCACCTCCTCTGGATGGGCTATTCTTCCCTTAATTGCCGAGGCAGCTGCCACATATGGGCTTGCTAAGTAAACCTCGCTTTCTTTATGCCCCATTCTTCCCGGAAAATTTCGGTTTGTGGTTGCCACTGCCCTTTCCCCCTTTCCTAAAACCCCCATATGACCACCGAGACAGGGACCGCAAGTGGGAGGGGAGATTGCTGCGCCAGCTGAGGCGAAAATCTCCAACAGTCCTTCCTTGGCGCTTTCCTCCCAAATCCTTTGTGTTGCGGGTATGACGATAAGGCGAACATCGGGATGAACTTTCCTTCCTTTTAATATCCTCGCTGCTTTTCTTAAGTCCTCCAGCCTCCCATTCGTGCAGGAACCTATTACTACCTGGTCTATGCGAATATTTGTTAGTTCCTTTACCGGCTTCACATTAGCAGGGGAAAAGGGGCAAGCAACGACGGGCTCTATCTCCGTGCAGTTTATCTCCATTATCTCATCCGCATCGCCAAGCTCAATAAAAGGGAACTCCCTTCTTGCTCGTGGCTTAAGATAATCAAGCGTTGTTTGGTCAATGGGAACGAGACCCGTTTTGCCTCCTGCTTCTATAGCCATATTCGCCATCGTGAATCTATCAGCCATACTCAATCTGCTGATAACCTCGCCGGTAAACTCCATTGCTTTATAGCGAGCTCCTTCAACGCCTATCTTTCCTATTGTGTAAAGGATGAGGTCTTTACCGTCAACGAAAGGGTTAAGATTTCCGAAGTAGATGAAGCGCATAGTTTTAGGGACCCTTAGCCAAATTTCTCCGAAAGCCATAGCGAAGGCAGCATCGGTTGAGCCCACGCCTGTGGCAAAGGCAGAGAGCGCGCCATAAGTGCAGGTGTGGGAATCAGCTCCCACAACGAGGTCACCGGGAAGAACAAGCCCTTCATCAGGCAGTAGGGTATGCTCAATTCCTCCCCTCCCTATTTCATAGAATAAAATTCCTTGTTCCCTCGCGAATTCTCGCATCAATCTTACATTTTCCGCCGATTGGATGTCCTTGCAAGGAGTATAATGGTCGGGAACGAAGACGATTTTACTTCCCTCAAACACCTTCTTCGCTCCCATTTTTTGAAACTCCCTTATAGCAAGGGGAGCGGTGATATCGTTGGCGAGGACGAGGTCAACCCTCGCCATAACGAACTCATCGGAGTGAACTTCCTTACCGACTTTTCGGGAGATGATTTTTTCTGCTATCGTCATCATACTTTTTAAATAATATCAACGGAAGCATTATGGGGCAAGCAA
>JBMFMH010000007.1:0-19350 GCA_049970775.1 bacterium
GTCCTTTTCCAAGCCTCAGCCGTCTCTTTTCTACTTTGTTCTATCGCCTCCAGCGTTCTCTTAAGAGATTCCGCCGTCTCCTTCCTGCCCTGCTCCACCCTTTCCGCTATCTCCTTCCTTCCCTCCTCCATCATTCGCTTTGCCCTCTCGTCCTCGCTCTTAACCAATATATCTGTTCTCTTAGCCATTAATACGGCGAGAACGCCTAATATAAGGCTTCCTATCCCTAAGATAGCGCTGGAGATACCCAAAAAGATGGTAACCGCATCCATTGTAATTGGGACCCTCTTCCTTTTCATATGGAGCCCACGACCGGACTCGAACCGGAGACCTCGCCCTTACCAAGGGCGCGCTCTGCCAGCTGAGCTACGTGGGCGTGGTGGAGGGGGGAGGATTTGAACCTCCGAAGCGCCGCGCGCAACAGATTTACAGTCTGTCCCCTTTAGCCACTCGGGCACCCCTCCATCCTTCTGGAGCCGATGGCCCGACTCGAACGGGCAACCCGGTGATTACAAATCACCTGCTCTACCATTGAGCTACACCGGCTAAAAGATATTATAACAAACAAAACAAACCTTCGTCAAGATTTTGTGTGATTCCATAACATATTAGACTAAATAAGACGGTGCTTTTAGCCACACCAAAAGCTTCCCTTGTAGCCTCAGCTCCATACTTCTCAAAGAACCTCCAATATCTTTTTGAAATATTAGGGTATGAGAAAAATTCTCTTGCTATCTACTATAGCAAAAATTTATATTATTTCCAAATGAGGAAAGAATTAGCGGGAATTCTCACCTTTCTTCTTTTCTCCTATACCCTTCCCTCTTGGGGCTTCCTTGCAATAACCGGTTCGTTCCTCCAATTAGATGGCTCAAATCTCTCCTGGAAAGAAACTGAATGGCGTAAAGAGCTTTCTTATATGAAATCCTTGGGGATGGATACCCTTATAATCGCCTATGTTGCCTGGGATTCTACCTCTTTTTATCCCTCTCGTTTTCTCTCCCAATTTAAATCCTGTGGAATAAGGGACACCATTGAGACCCTTCTTTCCCTTTCAGATAGGGAGAAAATCGATGTTTATCTCGGTCTATACAACTGGGATTGGAAAGGAAAAGGAAGTGAGGAGGATTTCAAGGATTTCGCAGAGCTTAATATAAAAGTAGCAAAAGAGCTTCATCGGCTTTATTCAAAACACCCTTCGTTTAAGGGATGGTATATCTTGAGCTGGGAATTGGGGAATGCCCCTCCACCGGAGAATCCAGCGGTTAAGGCATATATAAAAGTTGCGGATTTTTTGCGAAGGATTGATAAAAAGAGGAAAATCGTAATCGCTCCCTATTTCACCCTGGATATTACTCCAAAGGAATTGGAGGAAGGTTGGCTCAAGCTATTGGAAATTCTCAAAGTAGATATATTAGCTTTGCAGGATGGCGTTGGTTGCGACAGAGGCATAAAGCCAGAGGATATACCATCTTATTTCTCCGCAATGAAAAAAGCAGTGAAATTGAGAAATGTGGAGTTATGGGGAGACCTTGAGGTATTTGATATACTCGCTGGTTGGAAGCCAGCTGAGATAGGAAGGGTGAAAAAGCAAATTGAAAAAATGAGCCCATTTGTTAAGAAGATAGTCATCTGGGAATTCAATCATTATATGAGCCCACTTAAGGGCTCCGAACAAAGGAAGTTATACGAGGATTATAAAAAATTATTGAAGGAGGTAAGAAGAAGTGAAACTGCTCGATGGCAAGGTTGCCTTGATAACGGGAGCAAGCAAGGGAATTGGGAGAGCGATAGCACTGGGAATGGCTGATGCAGGGGCGGATGTAATCGCCACCGCTCGCACGGAGGAGGAACTGAAGGAACTATGCGAGGATATTAGAAAAAAGGGAAGAAGAGCGGAGTATATAGTGGCTGACTTGCGGAGCACGGAGGAAGCAAGGGCGATGGCCAAGAGAGCCCTTGAGATATTTGGAAGAGTGGATATATTGGTGAATAACGCCGGAGTTAGTTATCCTCAACCTGCTTTTGAGACGACGGAGGATAGATGGGATGAAACCTTTCAAATAAATCTGAAATCGCTGTTCTTCCTCACCCAAATCATAGCAAAGGATATGGCGGAAAAAGGAGGTGGGAAAATCGTGAACATCTCCTCTCAGGCTGGATTAGTCGGTTTAGAGGACCACGCCGCTTATTGTGCAAGCAAGGGAGGGCTTATTCTCTTAACAAAGGTTTTGGCTATAGAATGGGGGAAATATAAGATAAATGTCAACGCCGTTGCCCCAACAATCATAATGACACCTATGGCTGAAAGAGCTTGGGCAGATGTGAAGAAGCGAGAGGAAGCTCTAAAGAAGATACCCATCGGTAGATTCGGTCAGCCTGAGGATGTAGTGGGAGCGGTGATATTCCTCGCTTCTTCCTATGCTGATTTGATAACAGGAGCAGTCCTCCCCATAGATGGTGGATACACAGCCCAATGAGTTATGTGAGTGGGAAGTTAGGTTCAATACAGCTTGTCCTTGTTTTCCTTCCACCATTCCTGCCACTTTGCGGGGTCTAAGCCGAAATCCTGTTTCGTTATCGCCCTGAGAGCGCTTGCAGCGTATCTAAGGGCGATTTCATCCTTCTCCTCCCTCAAAAAGGCGATTAAAGGCTCAACAGAGGATTTGCCTATGTTGACGAGCCCAGAAACCGCCAGCTGCCTTATAAGAGTATCCTCATCCTTGAGGGAGGAAAGCAAGAAGGAAAGTGTCCCTATATCTTTCGTTATCCTCTCATCAAATAGTTTTGCTTCGTAAAGAATAAGGGATACAGATTTTGCTAATGTCTTATCTTTTTTGAGGGCATTGAAAAGAACAGGAAGGGCAGGAGCGCCGATTTTGGCAAGCGCTCGCCTCGCTTCATAGGACATATTAATTTCTTTATCGCTGAGTAGAGGGACGAGCTTTTCCGCGGAAAGAGGAGAGCGAAAGTTCCCCAAGGCATTAATTGCGGCATACGAAAGTCCATCTTGTTGGCTATGGATGAACATAGATATTGCCTCTATTGCTTTGGGGTCGCCGATGAGTCCCAAGCTGTCAATGATGAGCCTTTTCCTTTCAATTGGTGTGTGCTCGTCTTTAAGGAGGGTAAGCAAAGGTTCAACCGCTTTGCGAGCTTTTACCTTTCCCAAGGATTTGATTATCGTGTCCTTTATCTCTTCCTTTTCCTCCCTGTTAAACTCAGCCAAGAGGACTTCCTCAGCCCGTGGGTCGCCTATATCCCCTAATAAGCCTATTAGCGACCATCTAAGCGGGTCGTCCTTTTCCATATTTTTGAGCATTTCGCAAAGAGGTGGGACGGAAGCTGGGTCCTTAATAGCGGATAAGCCGATGTTAGCTGTTAAAGCTACATAAGGGGTTTTATCCTTTAAAGCGGAGAGGAGAGGTTCTACCCCAAAGAGGCGATGGCAAAGCCTTGCGAGCGCCTCACCCGCGCCTCGTTGCCTTTCGCTCTCGCTTATCCTCGCTCCCTCCAAGTATATCACTTTATAGCCGAAAGCAAAACTCGCTAAAACTTTTGAAGGAGACCTATAAAGCTCGGGGTCAAACCATTTTCCTAACTCAAGCGGACTTCCTATCCAAGGTGGAGAATTTATATAGAAGGTTTCATTTAAAATTTTCCCGCTGAATTCCAAGGTAAGCTCTCCTTTAAGCCTGACGCCAGTGTAATAATATCCACCTTTCCCATAGTTTCTCCCGCTGACACTCCCCTCTGCTTTAATTGTAAGGAGAGCATCGTAATTCGGGGAATCGTCTGGAACTATATTAACGCCAGCAAGGGTGAAGAGGCGGGAAGCTACTTCCTTGAAGGGAACATTTGCATCCTGTGCTGGTTCCTCGTAGGATTGGTAAACCTGGATTTTCAGGGATTTGAATGGTGGGGCCTTGCTTTCTTTCTCTGCCTCGCTCGCCCAGAAGCTGGGAAGCAGTAAAATGAGAAAAAGGAAGAGTTTTCTCATCTCACTCACCTGCTTGACTTCATAAGATATTCCTTATTATTTTCCCACCATATCCTCCATTGCCCCACATCCTCGCCATAATCGTTGTGCGCTATTTCTTTTAAAGCTTTCCGAGCCGAATCCCGAATATCCTTATCAAGGTCCGTGAGCATCTCAATAAGTTCCTCAACGCCCCAAGGCGATTCCAAATAACCGAGCGCTTCCGCAGCTCCCTTTCTTATTGCTGGGTCTTTATCTTTCAAATAAGGGATGATGACTTCCGCTGCCGCCTTGCGGTCCGTAAATTTAAGTATCCAGGCAACTTTTTCTCTCCGAAATTCCTCCCTACTGGTTACGAGGTATTCAGCTAAGGGCTTGACGGAATATGGGGAATGGAGGTTCCCCAATATAGAGGCAGCCTCATCACGCACGCCATAATCAGGGTCATATTTCAAAGCATCCACTATGGCATTGATGGCTGTTTGGTTGTTTAACTTGCTTAAGCACTTCAACGCGCTTATCCTCATTGAGGATTCCTCATCGTTCTTTGAAACATATATCAACTCGTCAATAACTTGCTCCAAGGCTCCCATCCTAAATAGGGCGCCCATAGCAGAGCTTCTTATGTTTTTATCGTCGCTTTTTAAGAGCGAAGCGATGGCTTTAACCGCGGTTGGGTCCCCAATCTCGGTCAATATATCCAGCACTTTGTAGAAGTCGTATCGGTTTTCCTCGCTTTTCCCTTTGAGAAGAGCCATCAGTGGTTCAACGAATCTCGTATCGTTGAATTTAGCACCCGTGGTTTTCTCCCATTTCTCTATGAGGTCAAGAGAGTAGAATTTCGTCGTCTTGCTCACATTCTCGTCTTTTAGGACCGATAGGAGTATATCCAACCCACGGGAATCCTTGCTCTCAATCAAGCCGTCCGCCGCTTCAATTCTAATATTTGCGTCCTCATCCCGCCCCATAGAGAACAAGAGCTCTTTCGCCCATTGCTCCTTCCTTTCTTTTAACGCCCTTGCTATCAGAACCCTCACTTCAACATCTTCATCTGTCGTTGCATCCTTTATTCTCTCAAGAGCTGGTTCCCCGATTGAAACAAGGGCTTTCGCCGATGAGAAACGCAAATCCCCAGATGATAGCCAGTAAGGATTATATTCCCATGTGCTCTTTTCGGTAGGTGGGCTGAGGGACTTCAATTTTAGCGTGAAGTAGAGGGCTTCAATGGCACGGAGCTCGCCGATTTTACCCAAGCTGGAAGCTGCGGTTGCCCGCAGGGAAATGGGCGCCTTGATATCCGTGAGGAACGAAAGGAGCAAATCGGAAGCTTCCCTTGCCTTGAGGTTCCCCAAGCACTGAATAGCCATCTCCCTAAATTGCAAATTCTCGTTCGCATCTCGCGCGATTTCTACGCAGGGTTTTATCAGGCGCTCATCTTTTATTTTCAGGAGTATATCAAACGCCGAACTACGAAGCTTCTTATCCTCTTTTGGGTTCGTGATTATCGGGAGCAGATGGTCAACGACTGGGGCACCAGCTTTTGCGAGTAGCTCCGATATTCTTCCTACCGCCTGAGTGTTATCGTGTTCCACTGCAGAGCGCCATCTTTTTACGAGGTTGGGAATCTCTTCGGGAGACGGAGGCATAATGGGAATCTTTTCCAACGCCTTTCTTATCGCTTCATTTAGTTGCCAAGAGGGGTTCTGTTGTAATACTTCCTCAAGATATTGCCTTGCCCTAGGGTCTCCAAGCTGACCGAGAGCCTCAGCGGCCATCACCCTCGTTTCTTCTCTCTCATAAGTGTCTCTCAAAATCGCTATTATAGGCTCAATATCTTTTGCCATCCTAAAATTACTAATCCAATACATAGCCATTTCCCTAACCTCTGGGCTTTCATCCTTCAAGGCTAAAGTCAACCCTTCCATCGCTTTATCACCGCCCACCCTCGCTAAAACCTCCACCGCGGTCACTCGCACCCTTGGGTCATCTTCCTTCAAGCAATTGAGGACAGCCTCTATGCCTCCGCTTTCCTTAACTAACTTAACAAGCCTTTTTAACGCATCTTCACGGTTTATTATCATCGGCTGGGCGCAGTAATGGACGATGTCGGGAATGGCTTTTAGTGATTTAATCTCCATAAGAAATGTGGCAGCTTGCATCTGCATAAAATCCCATCTGCTGTTTCGCAATAGATAGAGAAGCACCTCACTAACGGGCTCACCTATCTCGGAAAGAAGCGGGTAGAGAGAGTTATAAGGGGTTCCGTAGAAGGGGTCTCCAATTACCGCCACCGCTACTAATGCGTAGGTTCCGAAACACTTATGATATATCCTGCCTAACTTTTCTATTAGGGAGCCGGGAGCATCCAAAACTTTACGGAAAGGTGCGGATTGGGGATTTTTGTAGGATTCAAGATTTTGCCTAACCTCTATGGGCAGTTCATCCGGTGGTTCTATGCTCCCTGTGAAACTTTCCTCTATCTTAAATCCACTCTTGGTTTGCAAAACGATTTTCCCCTCAACATAAGCTCCCGTGTATAACAATCCCTCCTTATATTTCTTGCTCAGAGCACGAAATGTCGCCTTGATGCTCAGCGTTGCTTGACAATCAAATGTATCGCCAAAACAACAAGAAATATTTAAAGGATGGAAGAAGCTGCTGACGATTTCCCCAATGTAGGATTGCAGTCCCTGTGCGTTTTCCCATTTGGTATCCTCCACGACCTTCACACAATCTATATCTTTGAAAGCAGGGTTCCATTGCTCTTTCAACCGGATTTTCGCAACGAGCTTATCGTAGGCATCAGGCGGTTGCAAGCCGGAAACAGAGGGGATTTCCTTCAACCCTTTTTCAATATCAGAGATATCCGACCTTAGAAGAAGCGGGAAGAAGAGGATAAAAAAGACGAACAAACCCTTAAAAATCTTCATTCTCTCAACCTCCCTTTAGGAAGAGACTTTTATTCCTTTCCCACCAATGTTTCCAGAGGGCGATATCGTAGCCGAAATCCTGATGGGTTATGCTTACGAGGGCGGAGAGAATCGTTTGTGGGCTTAAGCTTTCTCCTCTCCTGCTCCGCCCGTATGTAAGGATTTCCTCCAAGAGGGAAAGCAGAGGGTCAACCGCCCTTGGGTCCCTTATCTCGCCGAGGGCGGAAATTGCTAAAGTGGAAAGGGAAGATTCCCCATCCTGAAGGGTGGAGAGAAGCTGCTCAACCGCAAGGGGACCGAGACGAACGAGAGCATTATAGGCTTCTCTTCTTAGATTTCGCCCCTCTTCATCCCATCTATTAATAGACTCCCTAAGGATTTGCAAGACGAGGGGGACGGAGCGCGGGTCTTGAAGTTTACCTAGGGCGATTACCGCTGCCTCTCTTACTTTCGGGTTCCTGTCATTGAGGAGGGGAGCGATATATTCAACAGCCCTTTTATCGCCAATATCGCCCAAAGCAATAGCTGCTGCTTCCCGAACGATAGCATAGTCATCTTTAAGCGACTTTATCAGCGGTTCGGTGGCTTTGGAACTGCCAACTTTGCCCAAAGCGAGAGCAGAAGCCTTGCGAACTACGGGATATTCGTCTTTCAGCAGGGCTAAAAGCGGCTCCAGACAGCTGGGAAGCCCGATTTCGCCCAAACCCTCAGCCCCCACCTTGCGCACCTCTGGGTCGGAGCTTCGGCAGAGCTGGAGGAAATAAGGAATGGCGGAGGGCGACCTTAAGCTTTGCAACGCTCTCACTAATTCTAAATCAAGCGTTCCTTTTCTATTCTCCAATTGGGAGATAAGGTGGGGAACCGCCCTCTCATCCCGTAAATCAGCTAATGCCAAGGCAACAACACGCTCCAGAGAAGGAAACTTTTCCATTAGGAGAACCAGCTCATCCGCAATTTCTTCTCTCCAAATAAGAGCGAGAATGGAGACGCATTTGTTCTTTATACCATCGGGAACTTTGGGGTCTCTCAGAAGGGAAAGGATTTTTTCCTTTGCCGATTGGTCCTTTTTCTTCACCAAACGGAAAATAATCGCTTCCTTAAGGAAGTAATCAGCATTTGCATCGTAGATGAGGGAGAGGATTTCCTCTGGTAGGGTTTCCACCATTTCGCAGTAAAGATTAAAAGCGTTTTGTCGCAGGTCTGGATTCTCCTTTTTATCCATTGAAATTGAGAGCAAAACCTCTTTGACTTTCTGAGTGGGGAACTCTCCTAACGCTCTTACAGCGGAAGTTCTTGCCGGTAAAGGCTCTTTCTTATTCTGAGCAATGGAAACGATTTGTTCCACTGCCTCCCACGCTTTGAGGCTGGAGAGTAGGTTTATAGCCTCACATTTAAGCCTGGTGTTATCGCTATTAAGAAGCAATATGAGCGGTTTTATTGATGGCTTGCCGATTTTAAGGAGGGCGTATTTCACTTTTTCAACCAGAGTTATATCCGCCTCATCCAAGGAAGCGACCAGTGCATCAACAGCCTTTGCATAACCTGCCTTCCCGATGGCTTCGGCGATTTCCGCCCTTTTGAAACTTGGATAATCTCTGTCTTGAAAGATGGAAAGAAGCGCATCAAGGGCGGGAGGTCCGATTTTGACGATATGGTCCAATAATTCATAGGAGATGTATGTGCCCTTCATAAAATCCTTTGTTAGGATATCAATCCCCCTTGGGTCCTTTGTTTGCGCTAAGGCTTTAAGTGCTGGATAATAGAGATGAGCCTTATCCACACAATTATCCTCTTTTGAAAGAGTTTGAACGAGGTGTATGAGAAAATCAGCGCTTTCTCTGCCTCCTATCTCTCCCAAAGCAGTGATGGCTGCTTCTCTCGTGTATATACCTTCTTTTGGATTTTCCACGATTTCTTTTAACTTTTTTATAGCCTCCATTGCCTTGAGCTTCCCCAGGGAAAGGGCTGCGTTTCGCCTTAATTCCTCATTGGGGTCGTTTAATGCCTCCATTAAAGCGGGAATAGCCCTCTCGTCCCCCAGATTGCCGAGAGCGGAAGCGGCCGCAATCCTCAGGTATGCATCTCCCTCTTTCAGGGCTTTGATAAGGGGTTCAACCGCCCTCTTCTCCTTTGAATGCCCAAGCAAAAAGGCGGATTCCACACGCACCTCAGAATTCTCACTCCACAAAGCGGGAATGAGGTAATCCACCGCTTGGGAAACGAATTCGTAAAGGGCGGAAAAGGCGCAATTTTTAACCTTCCAATCCTTACTCCCTAAAGCTGGTATCAAAGCATTGAAGCCGAAGAATTTCCCCACAGCTATCGCTAAAGCATCTGGGAATGAACCCCTGTCAATGAAGGCAAAAAAGAAGGGCGCCTGCGAGGGCTTATAGGGAGGGTCGTAGTAAAAGGATGAGCCTTCCAGATAATTAGATGGTCCCATTGAGCCCTCAAAGCTTTCGCTCACCACCTTTCCCTTTTTATCCCTCAAGGTGATGGTTCCCTTCAGCAGGGCGCCGGTAAAGAGCATATCCATTGGTTCATTTCCCGCTCGTCTCAAGAATTCCTCAAGGGAATAAAGAACGGAAAGATAGCTCATACGAGATAGATAAGAATCATCAACCACATCCTCGTTATAATCCTCCTCGTCGTTCTCCTCGTAATAATAGATTGTTCTATTATTAATGTAGAAATAAAAACGAGGGGGAAAACATCGCCTTTTCCTCGCTATCTCCTCATCCCAAAAAGAGGTGTAAACTAACCAACCCCTTTTATCATAATAACCGGGTATTGCTTTCCCCTCCACTTTTATCTCTAAAACCACATCGTAATCCTGGGACTCATCCGGCACAATCTCCGCTTTGGCTCCTTTCAGAAGCTCGCAAGCGACATCCTTGTAGGGTAAGAATACTTGCCCTGCTTTTCCATAGGATTGTGTGATGACCATCCTCACCCTGGTTAAGTTCTCCACCTCGCCCTCTGCGCTTGTGTTAGGTGGGAAAAGAACAAGCGCCACGAGGACCAATGATGCTCCAAGAAACCTCCTCATTTCCAATCTCTGCCTCCTTGATTCCCTTTCTCTTTTTAATTTTAGACGATTAAGAAAATGCTTTTGTTTCTCTCCGCCTTTTGCTTTTACACTATTCCAAATTTAACAAGGTCCACTATATCAATCATTCCCAGCACCTGTCCCTCTTCGTCCACCACTGGCAAATCGTCTATGTTTCTCTCCTGCATAAGTCTCAACGCTTCAACTGCCAGTTTGCCCGCTTGAATAGTAATAGGCGTTACTGTCATTATCTCTCTCGCAGGTTTGCTCAGAACCTTCTCGTCCAGAAGGAGATGACGCCTTATATCCCCATCGGTAATTATCCCGACCAACCTCTTCTGCTTATCAACAACGCTTGCCGCCCCACCTCTCGCCTTTGTTATCGTGAAGAGAACATCCCGCACAAGGGTATCCTCTTCAACCATAGCGTGGCGCTTTCCCGTCCTCATAACATCCTCTACTTTGAGAAGCAGTCTTCTACCCAAGGTTCCGCCTGGGTGTAGCTTTGCAAGGTCATCTCTCGTCAACTTCCTCAAGCTCATAACCGCTATCGCCAGAGCGTCGCCCATAGCCATTGTCGCTGTTGCGGAGGAAGTGGGGGCAATGCCGAAGGGACAAGCTTCCCTCTCAACGCTCACATCTATCACCACATCCGCCGCATTCGCTATGCTTGAACGGAGATTCCCCGTGAGGGCGATGAGCTTTATTCCCAATCGTTTGAAGAAAGGGATAATGCTGATGAGCTCCTCCGTCTCCCCATTGTAGGAGATAAGAATCCCGATATCCTCTGGGGAGAGAAGACCGAGCTCACCGTGCATAGCCTCGGCGGGATGAAGAAAGACGGAAGGCATACCCGTTGAGGCGAAGGTGCTCGCCATCTTCCTCCCCACCGCCCCCGATTTACCTATACCTGTTATGATAACCTTTCCCTTGCAGGAAAGTATTTCCTCCACCGCCTCATATATCCCCTCCCCCAGCTTTCCAATTAAGCCCAAAACTGCTTCCCCTTCTAACTTAAGGACATTTGCAACTATTTCCCTTATTTTCTCCCTTGTCTCCTTTTCCATCATATTTCAAATTCCCTTACTCGCAATCCATATTGTCTACACTGCTCCAGAATATCATCCGTGGGTGGACCAACGGATAGGATGCCCGGAAGCACCCTCATCTGGTGGATTTTGAGGAAGCGTTCAAGGAAATAAAGGGTATATTCGCCGTCTTTCTTACTTCCAGCGGAGGCGAAATATCCTGCGAGCTTACCTTTGAACTCACCAACTAAATTTAAACCTTGGTCAAAGAGCCTTTTTATCTTCCAGCTTACATTCCCGAAGTAGCAGGGGGAACCAATGAAGAGGACATGGGGAGGATAGAAATGATGGATGGGGATAATATCCACTTTAGCGACCACTACCTCGCCTCCCGCTTCCCTTGCTCCCTCTCCGATTGCTTCCGCCATCTTCTCGGTGTTGCCCGTTTGCGAATCGTAAACGACGAGAACCCTCATTAGTCCGAAACCTCCTTTATTGTTAAAATATACTAAATTTTCAGGGAAGGTTCAACATCAAAATCTTCCTCACCTTTCCTTAGGAAATCGTGATAGCCGAGGGTTGCCACCATAGCTGCGTTGTCAGTGCAGAGGTAAAGAGGTGGAAAATACAGGAGCCAATCCTCTTCCTCCGCTCGTGCGGCGAATTTTTCCCTCAACCTGCTGTTCGCCACCACACCACCGCCCAATAAAACCCTATTTATGGAAAATTCCTTGCAAGCTATGGAAGTCTTCTCCACCAATGTATCCACAACCGCTTCCTGAAAAGAGGCACAAAGATGAGGTATGGGAATTTCGCCTTCTCCCTGGAGCCTTTTTACCTCCCGCAAAACCGCTGTTTTGAGACCACTAAAGGAGAAATCCCAACTGTCTGGAAGAAGGGGACGAGGGAAATTTATGAAATTAGCATCTCCTTCCCTCGCCAATCTATCTATGATTGGTCCGCCCGGATAACCGAGATTCAATAATTTAGCCACCTTATCAAAGGCTTCCCCCGCTGCATCGTCCCTCGTCCTGCCCAAATGCTTGACAGACTTATCCTCGTTCAAGATGAACAAATCGGTATGCCCACCAGAGACAACAAGACAGACCGCGGGGAGGAGGATATCGGGGTAGATGAGAAAATTGGCGTAGATGTGAGCCTGAATATGGGAAACCCCAACCAATGGCTTCTTGAAGGCAAGGGCAAGGGTTTTGGCGCAGACAACACCAACAACGAGGGAGCCTGGTAACCCCGGACCTTTGGTTACAGCTAATAAATCAACATCCCGAATTTTCAGATTAGCTTTATTTAAAGCCTCTTCAACTATGGGGATTATGGCTTCAAGGTGTTTACGGGAGGCAATCTCGGGAACAACCCCTCCGAACACCTTGTGAAAATCAACTTGGGAGGCGACCACATTGGATAAGAGATTTCTTCCGTCCTCAACAACGGCTGCCGCTGTTTCATCACAGCTTGTTTCTATACCGAGAACTAACATAGCTATTTAAATTATAGAAAATTTCCTTATTAATTGCTAATTAGTGCTTTTATAAATTGCAGGCTTTTCCTCAGGAAGCTCTCCAATGACTATACACAGAGCTGGTGCTTGACCATCCTCTCCTTTCCCTTTAGACTTTACACTAAAACAGAGAGGAGGTCACCTGCTTATGGAAAAGATGAACCCATTGTTTGGTAGTCCGCTATCCGGGCTTCCTTATCTTCGCAAGTATCGGGTTAAGAGAGCATCGAGTTGGGACACAACTGGAGGGAACAAGGATTGGTGGGAAGTGAAACCAGGGGAAACGAGAACCTTAGCCGAAATTCAGGGTCCCGCTTGCATTAAACATATTTGGACAACCCTCTTTTCCCAGGACCCTTATTACCTACGAAAGACCCTCCTTCGTGCCTATTGGGATGGGGAAAATGACCCCAGCATAGATTCCCCTATTGGGGACTTCTTCGGAATCGGGCATAACATAGCCAAACACTTCATCTCCCTCCCTCTTACAATGACCTGCGATAAAGGCTTTAACTGCTACTTCCCAATGCCTTTCAATAAGAGCGGAAGGATTGAAGTTGTAAACGAGAGCACCCTTCCCTTAGGGATTTACTTCCACATAGATTATGAGCTTTACGATTCACCCCTTCAGGATGTGGGTTATTTCCACGCCAAGTGGAGGAGGGAAAAGAATCCCACGCCCATTAAGGAAGGGATAAACCTGACCGGGAAAGAGAATTACCTCATATTAGAAGCAAAAGGATATGGGCATTTCGTGGGTTGTATTCTCAGTGTGCACGGCTTAGCCCCCGATTGGTGGGGAGAGGGAGATGATATGATATTTATAGATGATGATGTTTGGCCTCCTTCCCTCCATGGAACGGGAACGGAAGATTACTTCTGTGCCGCCTGGGGCTTCAACCGGGAGTTCTATGGTCCCTATCACGGCTTCCCTCTAAAGGGAAATGATGATTGGACGGGTAAACACTCCGCTTATCGTTTTCACATAGAGGAACCAATCGTTTTCCACAAGTATATAAGGGTAACCATTGAACACGGGCATGCTAATGATAGGGCGGATGACATCTCCTCCGTTGCTTATTGGTATCAAACGGAGCCCCATTTCAATTTTTCCCCTATGCCTCCCGTTGAGGAGAGGATACCAAGGGAAGGTTGAGAGATATAGAAAAGAAGAAACGCCCAAGCAGAAAGAAAATAGTCCTTATCTTCCTTACCGTATTGGTAATAGCGGCCGTTTTCTTTTTTAGCGTGAAGAGGAGCAAAAGCTCAATTCTACAAGCCAATGTTCCTCCCCCACCACCTGGTCCCTCCCTACTCCAAACGGAACCTCATCTCCCAAATCTCGTCAACCAACCGCTCATCACTGCACAGCCGCCCAGCGGCGAGCTTCCTTATAAGGAGGAGGTTATAGCTTATCTAAAAGCCCTTGAGAAGGTCTTGCAGGATTGGGAGGAAACGGAGAGAATAGATTTAGCCCAACAACAACTTGATAACCTTTTGCAGTCGCTTTTCTCCCCTGAGGGACAACAAGAGGTTCAGGAAAGCCTAAAGATTTACGATTATTACATAAGTCAAAAGCAAAAGGTTCTACAGGAATTGCTCTCCCTCTCGCCACCTCCACCTTGCATTAATCTCCACTATCATTACAAGACTGCTTTTGAGGAAAGCATACAGGCGATAGCGGGGATAAGGGAGGGTATATATAGCAGGAGCAAGGAAGACATATTAAAAATGCTGAGCTACCAAATGACGATTAACAAACATATGGCGCAAGCGGAGGCGGAGGAAGATAGTTTGAGGAGGATTTATGGTTTACCCCCTCGCTCGCTGAGCATAAGGCATTAAAAAATGGTGGCCCCAAGGGGATTTGAACCCCTATTTACGGATTGAGAGCCCGTTGTCCTATCCGGGTTAGACGATGGGGCCACCTTTCTGGCTGGGGGAGAAGGATTCGAACCTTCACCAAGGGATCCAGAGTCCCGTGTGCTACCATTACACCATCCCCCAGCAATTTAAAATTATAAAAATATAACCGCAAATTCGTCAAGTTGAAATAGATGGAATTCTAAACTGTCTTTCCAACATCTTTCTCCTGGGTTATAATTATCTATATGCCTGAACAAGAATTGATAAAAGAACAAACGGTAGAGGCTATTTTCAAGTCCCTCGCCCTTTACCTACCCATAATGGGCATATTACTCGCTACGATTATCTTATCTATAACAAAGAAATTTAAATATTTTTTGTTGGCATTGGGATTTGGGCTTCTCGGACCCATAAATCTTCTTCTCTGGCGTGTGTATGGTTTTGTGCTTGATAGGTTCGGGTTTGATAGCGTTAAAGCATTTTTCATCAACCTGACCCTTTTCCTTTTCCTCGGTATCTGCCTCGGATATTTAATAGGTTATTTTGCAAATAAATCTAATATAAATAAATCTAAAAAGGAGGTTTGAAAAAATGGCAAAGATTTTCAGAGACGAGGATGCAAACTTAGAGGTCCTCAAAGGAAAGACGATTGCCATCGTGGGTTACGGCAACCAGGGAGAAGCTCATGCATTGAATCTCCGGGATTCTGGCTTGCAGGTAGTGGTCGCGGAGCTACCCAATTCTCCCGCTTGGGAAAGAGCGAAGCAAGCTGGATTTGAAGTTGGGACAGCGAAGGAAATCACCAAGAAGGCAGATGTCGTAATGCTTCTTACCCCCGATACCCTTCAACCAAAAATATGGAGGGAAGAGGTGGCTCCCTCAATTAGGGACGGAAGCGCTTTGGGCTTCGCTCACGGCTTCAATATCCATTATAACCAGATAAAGCCGCCCTCCACTATTGATGTTTTTATGGTCGCTCCCAAAGGTCCGGGACGATTAGTTAGGAGGATGTTTGAGGAGGGGAAAGGAGTTCCGAGCTTGGTTGCTGTTGAGCAGGATGCTTCTGGTTCCGCCTGGGATATCGCTTTAGCATATGCCAAAGGCTTGGGAGCTACCAGGGTAGGTGTGATTCAAACTACATTCAAGGAAGAGACGGAGACCGACCTTTTCGGAGAGCAGGTTGTCCTTTGCGGTGGCGTTACCGCTTTGATAAAAGCTGCTTGGGAAACCCTCGTTGAGGCAGGATATCAACCTGAGGTAGCCTATTTTGAATGCCTCCACGAGTTGAAGCTTATCGTTGATTTGATTTATGAAGGTGGTATAGCGTATATGAGGAGAAGCATCAGCGATACCGCAGAATATGGGGATATGACCAGGGGTCCTCGCATCATAGATGAGCTTACCCGTGAGGAGATGAAGGAGATATTGAGGGAAATCCAGACTGGCGAGTTCGCGAAAGAATGGATTCTTGAAGGTCAAGCGGGGATGCCCGTTTTCAATGCTCTAAGAAGAATTGAGGCACAGCATCCTCTTGAAGAGGTAGGCAGGGAGATGAGGAAGCTGATGCCTTGGCTTAAAAAGGAATAAATGTATGGCATCGTTTTGAGAGAAAGCTTTAGCGCCGCTCACTTCTTGCGAGGATATAAGGGCAAGTGTGAAAGGGTGCATGGGCACAATTATCTAGTGGAGGTGCAAATAGTCGGGGAAAAGCTTGACGATATAGGAATTCTCTGGGATTTCAACGAAGGAAAAAGGATTCTGCGGGGAATCCTTGAAGGCTTAGACCATTCCCTCCTTAACAAGGATTCCCCGCTATCACCCCTTAATCCAACCGCAGAAAACATAGCCCGTTTTATATTTGAAAAGATGAAGGAAAATATTCCTTCTCATTTGAAATTAAAAAGAGTAACCGTATGGGAAACGGGGACGAGCGCAGGCTACTATGAGGAATAGAGATAGATACATAGTGCTCCTTTCCGGTGGACTGGATTCGACCGTGAATTTGAAGCTGGCAGCGGAGAAAGGGAAGGTTCTCCTCGCTTTAACCTTTGATTACGGACAATTGGCAAGGGAAAAGGAAATAGAGAAAAGCGCCATTATCTGTAGAGAGATAGGCGTTCCCCACAAGGTTGTTCAACTTCCCTGGCTCAAAGAGTTGTCAAGGAGCGGATTGATAAGCGGGGATATACCCAAGATAGATGACGAAAAAGAGATTGGGAAACGGACGATGGAGATGGTTTGGATACCAGCAAGAAATCTCGTTTTCGTCGCGATTGCTGTCGCATTCGCCGAGAGTATGGAAGCGGATGCGGTAATCTGCGGCTTCAACAAGGAGGAAGGAGAAACATTCCCCGATAATTCCCCTCAATTCGTTGACAAAATGAACGCCCTTCTCCCTTTTGCTTCCCTGAGAAAAATTGAGCTCATCTCCTTCACCCAGACCCTTGAGAAGTGGGAGATAGCGAAATTGGGCTGGGAAATCGGTGCCCCTCTCGTGGATTGTTGGCCCTGTTATCGTGGCGGTGAAGAGATATGCGGTGAATGTGAATCCTGCTTTCGTTTTTTGTCAGCCTTGAGAAAAGCGGGAATTTATGACTCGTGGAGGGAAAAGCGAAGATGCTAAAGAGCTTGTTTATCCCGGATAGGATTTTATACGATGGCACGCAGATACATTCCCATTGGGCTTATCGGAAATTCTCCCTTCTCGGGGATAGCATAGTTGCTTTCATAGGTCCCTGCGATGTTAAAAGGGAGGAAATGGTGGATTTGGAGGATTTGAACAAAGGAGAGACGATAAGGGCTAAGGAAATGCTCCATTTCATCTGCGAACATTTCAACTGCGAAATGAGGGAAATCGTCCTCCTCCAGAGGCTCTTGGTCTTATGCGCCAAGGAAGCGGTTGAAGAGTATGGTTGGAAAATTACCAGGAAAGGGGACGACTTGTTTTGCGAAAATAGAAAGCTCTCCATCTCCATCGCAACAAAGACACCTGTATCCTGCAAAATCCATTTTGCCTTAAACATAGACCCCGAGGGCGCCCCTGTGCCCGCCATCGGACTTAAAGAAATGGGAATAGACCCCGTTAGCCTGGGGAAACAAATAATTGAGCGCTATAAGGAAGAGCTCCAGGATATTTATCAAGCGATTTGTAAGGCTAAGGGGGTGCCCTAATACCCTTGGCGGAGATTCCCAGCGCTTTTATCTATGAGATTTTCTCAGGAATACAAGGGGAGGGATTTTATGTTGGCGAGAGGGAGCTTTTCATTCGCTTCTGTTCCTGCAATCTTGATTGCCCTTACTGCGATACAAAGTTTGCTTTGAAAAATTCCCCCTTTTGCTTGCTGGAGAGAAAAGCAGGCGAGAGGGATTTTTCCCCTTATCCAAACCCAATACCAGCTAATGAGCTCCTAAATCTCATTGCTCCTCTCTTGGAGAAGCGACATATTTATCATTCCCTTTTTCTCACCGGCGGTGAACCCCTTATCTGGAGCGATTTCCTAGCGACTTTCCTTCCTCAAGCAAGATATCTTAACTTGCCTATCTGCCTTGAAACCAATGGCACATTGCCCAATGAACTGGAAAGAATAATTAACTGGATTGACATTATATCAATGGATTACAAGCTCCCTTCCACGATGGGAGGAAAAGATTATTCCCAGCTCCACAAGGAATTCATCAGGCTTGGTAAAGAAAAGGAAATGTTCGTTAAGCTGGTCATCACCTCCCAGGTAGGGATAGCGGAATTGGAGAGGGCGTTGCTATTTATTAGGGAAGAAGGAGATTTCCCAATCGTCCTTCAACCTGTTTCCCCCATAGATGGTATTGAGCCGCCAAGCGAAACGGTTCTCCTGAAAATGCAGGAGCTCGCTAAGGATATCTTCCCCAGAGTGAAAGTCTTGCCTCAAATGCATAAGATAATGGGAGCAAAGTGAATTTGAAGACCGTCAGAGTAGGAATTAGCAAAGGAAAAGGCAAATTAAATCACGAGGAGTTTTATTTTAAGGCTATTGAGGAAGCGGGTGGTGAATGGGAACTGCTTGCCCCAGGCGAGGAAGAGAAGATAGAGCAAATAGATGGTCTTTTGCTACCAGGTGGTGGCGATGTTAAGCCTTCTTTCTACGGTATGGAAGACAAGGGAAGCAAGAATATTGATGAGGAAAGGGATGAATGGGAAATAAGATTGGCGAGGGAGTTTTGGGAGAAAAGAAAGCCGATTTTGGGAATCTGCAGGGGTATGCAGGTATTGAATGTCGCGTTAGGTGGCACTCTTATCCAGCATATAGAAGGACACGAGAATGGCAAGCATTTGATAAGGATAGAGAAAGGAAGCTTTTTGAGCGAGATTTTCGCCGGTAAGGAGGAAATTTGCGTGAATTCAAGCCATCATCAAGCGGTGGATAAGATTGCTAATCCATTGAGGGAAAGCGCCAGAAGCGTTGACGGCTATATTGAAGCGATTGAAGGCGAGGAATTCATAATAGGTGTCCAATTTCATATTGAGAGGTTGCTTCAAGAAAATAGGGAATTTTTAAATATCTTTAAAAGCTTTATCAATGCTTGTAGGCGAGAAATACTCACTTTGGGAACATCCAAAAGAAGCTTTGCTGAATTTCTTGATATCCTAAGTTTTTATGAGGTGGAGGAGGTTGTTGATGTGAGGAGGTTTCCCAAGAGCAAATTTGAATGTTTCATAGGGGAGAATTTAGAGAGGGAACTGAAAGAAAAGGGCATTTCCTACATATGGATGGGGGAAGAATTGGGCGGTTATCGCTCCCCTAACTATGAAGCTTATATGCAATCAAAGGAGTTCACTCTAGGCTTAGAACATCTATCTCGCCGAGCGCTGGTGAGGAGGGTTGCCATAATCTGCGCCGAGGCATTGCCCTGGCGGTGCCATAGACGCTTCATCGCCTCCGCCCTGAAGGAAAAAGGGTGGTCAGTTATCCATATCATCAACAAGGGTAAGGAATGGAACCCTC
>JBMFMH010000007.1:19450-41963 GCA_049970775.1 bacterium
TCTAATATCAAGGTTCTATTTTTGTTCCCAAGAGCTCCAGGAACTTCCTTATCCATTCTGGATGCGCTGGCCAAGCTGGTGCGGTAACCAGATTTTCATCCACTACCGCATTAGAAAGCGTTTCATTCGGTTCAACCCAATTTGCCCCGGCGTTTATCAAATCGGGCTTTAGCGCTGGATAAGCGGTAACGGATTTCCCCTTAAGAACTCCTGCGGCCGCTAGAACCTGTTGACCGTGGCATATTGAGGCAATGGGCTTTTTCCTTTCCATAAAGTGGCGAACGAGGGAAATAACCGTCTCGTTTAAGCGAATGTATTCAGGCGCTCTGCCTCCTGGTATCACCAAGCCATCGTAATCCCCGGGGTTGATGCCGGCGAAGGTTGCGTTTATCAGAAAGTTGTGTCCCGGCTTCTCGCTGTAAGTCTGCTCACCGGTAAAATCGTGAACCGCCGTCTTAACCGTCTCACCCGCCCTTTTGCCCGGGCAAACAACATCTACCTTATGCCCCACCATTAGGAGCATTTGGTAAGGGACCATCGCCTCGTAATCCTCAACGAAATCGCCTACCAACATCAAAATCCTCTTAACCGCCATTTTCGTCCCTCCCTTCTATCTAGCGTGGTGGACGATAGTTCTCCAAGGGGGCAAAGGCATCCGCCCAAGGTTTGAGAAGTTGCTGCTTCTCGGGTGGGAGCCTAAGATAAGCAGCAACACCAGCCCTGATTATGGGTTCAGCGAACCTTGCTACCTCCGCTTGCCTCTCGGGGGGCAAGGAAAGAAAGTTGTTAACCGCATTTGAGAGGAAAACCGCTACATTTTGAATTATTCTATCCCTCTGGTCAGCGGGCAGGGAAAAGAGGCGGTCAAACAGATTCGCCATCAAATTTACCCTTTCCTCAGGCGACATCTGAAGGAATCTCTCGTAATTCTCTCGGAAGCGTTGACCAGGCGACCCTTGCTCTTGTCCACCAGCTTTACCTTGTGCCTCCTGACCGAGGATTTTCTCCCACTCCAATATACCCTGTGGCTTGCTTATTATGTAAACCTTCTGCCAAGATACACCGAGGGAGGAGCAAAGCTTATCTATCACCCTCTCCAACCTCGTGTTCTTGAAATTCATTGCTCCCAATTTCCCCTTTACCTCCGGATTGACCAAAATCTTTACCCCACTAACTTCCCCAAGCGTCTTGAAGGCATCGGAAGCACTCGTCCCCTCCTTAATTCGTAAGGAAACCAGTGGTCCAGTAAACCTGCTTTCCTCCTTTACCTTCTGACCGGTGATTAAATAACCTTCTTCCCATTTCGCGGAGACCTGGCGTGTGAGAAGGTCCAATACCTCGGGAAGCGTAGCTTTATTCGCCTCTATGGATACTTTACTATCTATGGGGTTGAGAAGGATTATCTTAACCTTTGCCTTCTCCTCTATCAGCTTTACAGCTGAACTGAAAGGTTCGTCTATTAGCTTGAAGCTGAGAAGGTTCGTGGCAGCCAAGGCGAGGCTCGTTAATACGCTAAGCAAGAAAAGATTCCTTCTCACTTTTATCACCTCTTGTTTTTTAAAAATATTTTAAAAGAAAAAAGTAAAGCAAGCAATAGGCAGGATAAAAGGGAAATGTAAAGACCAAACTTATAAGCAAAAGGACGAAAGAAAAAGGAAAGAATGTGCGTCCCTTTGGGAACAGGGACACAGCGAAAAACATAGAAAGGAACAATTTTTTCCTCCCTTCCCTCCATATATGCCCTCCAACCAGGATAGTATGTATCGTTTATAATGAAAAACCCATCCTTGTTCGCTTCCAATTCAAATTCAGCCTTGTTCGGCTCGTATAGAAGCATTTTCACCTTCCCCTGCGGTTGGAAGCTTTCATCAATTAATGCAAATCTCAAAGGTTCTCCCGTGTATAAATAAACCTTCATCTCACCATCCTTGAGCAATTTCAAATGGGAAGCGTTTAAGTAGATTGGACTGAAAACATACTTCACTCCCAATAACCAAAGGTTTACCTCCCTTAGCGAGGAGGGAAGGAGCATATTCCCATTCTCCAATGGAGCAGTGTTTCTACCTTCAAGTTCATCAAGAAAGCTTTTATAGTAAAGAGGGAAGAGGCTGTCGTATCCGGAAACATCGTAGAGATGATAGACCATCGCGCTATTAGGAGGAAAGCAAGCGGGAGGATATCTATAGAGGGACCAGTGAGGTGTTATAGCGATAATCCGGTAGTTGGTTTTTAAGCTAATTTCCTTCAAGGGAGGGAAAACTTCCTTAGGTCGTGAAAAGTAGAGATGACTACGAGCAAGTGGAAAGAGGTCTAAGAAAAGGAGAGGGAGAAGGAAATGGGGAAGCATCCTCTTCCTGAACAAAAAAATGAGTATGAGGATGGAAGGTAGCAAGAAGAGCTTGAGGAAGTCCAAAGTGGGAAATACAGGCGAGACATCCCTCAATATGGAGAAGGGCTCTTCCCTTCCGGCGAGGGGAAGAAAGAGAAAAGGAGCGATGAATAGGGTTAAGGCAGTGAGGATGAGGGAGCGAGTAGCAAGGGGAAATTTGAGAGCATTTTCCAAGCCGATACCCGTTAAGATAGAAAGACAAAGAGTAAACACGCTTATCAGACGGGCGGGTGAGCCGGTTTTGCTCCAGAGAGGAAAGAGGAAATAGAACGGTATATTAAGGGGAGTGCCAAGCATCAGTAAAAGGGAGAGAACAGCGATTACAATTATTGGGAAAGCAAATTTTTTCTCTCCTTTTAAGGAAAAGTGAAGGAAAAAAAGAGGAATTATGCCTGAATAGATTGCATATTCAATATATTCTCCTCTTCCCCAGTAATTTCCCTGAGCGGGATTGCCGAAAAAGTTCGGTAGGAAAAGAGTGATGAGCCTTTCAATTGGCAGCGATAAGCTGAGGTAAGCCTTGTAGGATGACCAATCAGTTGGTGCTGCCCTATGGGATAGGCGAGATAGCTCCAAAAGAGGGAAGAGGGAAACCGAGGAAAGCAGAAGCCCAACTCCCCCGCCAAGAAGAGGAATAAAAGCTTGGGCAAGGGTTATCCTCTTCTCTCCTATGATGCGGAGCAGGAGGTAAAAAAGGAAGAGAAAGGAGGTATAGAGAAGAAATTGAGGATGACCTCCGAGGGAACTAAGGGCAAAAGAGAGGAGGGAGAAGAAAAAGGACGAGAAAAGCCTGCCCTCAAGCGAGAGTTCAATGGCTAACAATGATAGGGGTGCCCAGACGAAGGAGCTCAAAACCGTTGGTAGGTGAAGCCAAGCGGTTGTGAAGGCGCCTAACATATAAGTTAAAGATGAGAAAAGGGAGACGAATGGGGAGAGCTTTATTTTTCGCAGGAAAAGGTAGAGGCATAAGCCAGTAAAGAACAGATGAAGGAGGGCGTTTATACCGAGAAAATATTTCCCAAACACGAAAGTTAACCAGCTAAATGGGTAAAAGACGGCGGATTGGCCATTCGCATAAAAGGGGGCGCCACAGAATTGATAGGGATTCCAAAGGGGGAAAAATCCTTTCTTTAAGCTTTCACCCAAGAAATTGCGCCAGGGATAGAATTGAGCGATGCTGTCCCAGAGGAGGGGATTCCATTGGATATCGTTTTCGGGAAGATTTCCTTCAGCCCAAGGCTGAAAATGAACAAGCATATCTGCGGGAAGAAATACATAGCCGAGGAAGATTTTCCCCATAAGGATTAAGGCAACCGCTAAGAGGGCTAAAATGGACAAATATTCCCCTTTTAAATTTCTCATAAATTAACCACGGGAAACGAATATCACGCCGAGGCAGATTAAGAATATCCCGATGATGCGGTATAAACCCATACTATCATTGAAGAATAGCCAGGAGAAAAAGGCAATTAGAGCGAAGTTTAGGCTGATGAATGGATATACGAAGGAGAGCTCCGCTTGAGAAATGGCGATGAGCCAAAAGAGACTTGATACCGCATAGGCGAACAAGCCGAGCAAAACCCAGGGATTGAATAAGGTATGGAGAAACTGGAGATTAAACCCCGTAAGTTTCCCTTCTCCCTTTACTCCCCATTTCAAGCTCAACTGTCCCGCTACCCCCAAAAGGAGGGCTAAGGTTAGGGAAAGCCAAAAAGGAATGCTCTTCATTGTCCGTTTCTCTCCTTTCTAATAGAAGCTTTTAATCCTTTTAGGAGGCCAGATAATCGCTACCGCAACACCTTTTACTAATTCTCTCCTAATCGGTCCGTAATCGGAGGAATCCTCGCTATGATTTCTGTTATCCCCTAAGACGAAAACAAAGCCTGAGGGAACATAAATGGGAGGGAGGACATACATAGGTCTTTCTTGAATGTAAGGCTCGTAAAGGGGTTGCCCATTCACGAAAACCGTTCCCCGATATATTGCGACCCAACATTCACCTATGGCGATGAGCCTTTTTATCACCGTTTCCCCTTTACGCAAGGGGTCATCCATAACAACGATTTCGCCGGGACGAATGACGCTATTGGCGTTAACTCTCTGAACAAGCAGGCGGTCTCCTGGCAAAAGCGTTGGCTCCATTGAGCCCAATTCAACTACCGCTGTGAAAAAGAAATATTTCCGAATGAATAATCCTACTACAACACCCGCCCCTATGGCCAACAATAACAACCAAGCTGGGATTTTTCTCCTTTTGAAAACCTCCTTATCTTGGGAAATTTCCTTACCTCCTTATCTTAACCCCATAGAGTATGCCATTTCCCTCAATCTCCTTACCCTATCCTCAATGGGAGGATGGGTAGAGAAGAGGCGAACGAGGAAGTCCCCGCCCCTCAAGGGATTTACTATGAAGAGATGGGAAGTGTTTGGGGTAGCGGGAAGAGGAACCCTGCTTGAGGCAAGCTGTAGTTTTTCAAGGGCGCTGGCCAAGTAGAGAGGATTACCTGATATCTTCGCTCCTGCCTCATCCGCTGCGTATTCACGGGAGCGGGATATCGCCATCTGGATAAGGAGAGCAGCTAGAGGGGCGAAAATAGCGAGGACAAGCATAGCCACGATGCCCAGGATATTCCCTTCCCTATCATCACCACCCATAGGGGCAAAGAAGAACAGCATGCGAGCGATAAACATAATCGCTCCCGCTAAAGTCGCTGCGATAACGGCGATGAGCGTATCCCTATGTTTTATGTGGGATATCTCGTGAGCTAATACGCCCTTAATTTCCTCCGGAGTGAGAATCTGAAGGAGACCAGCAGTCACCGCTACAGCGGCGTTTTGGGGATTGCGTCCCGTTGCAAAGGCATTTGGAGAGCTATGGGGGATGATGTAAACACGAGGAGTGGGGATGCCAGCGTTGGTGGAGAGCTCCTCAACGATAGGGTAAAGAAGCCGCCCTTCTGGTTCGGAGGGATGGACCTCCTGTGCACCATACATCGCCAATACGAGTCTGTCGGAGAAGTAATAGCTGAAGAAATTCATTGCCCCGGCGAAAAAGAGAGCAATCAGCATACCATCCCTTCCCCAAATGCTCCCAATAGCAACGAGGAGAAGGGTTAAAAGCAACATCAAAAGGAAAGTTTTAAAAGTGTTCATTTCAACACCTCCATTTTTATATTATATTTTAATAGAATGAAATTGACAAGATGAATGGTAAACCCTGTGGACTGTCGTTTTCTTTGGACAATTATGATTAAAATCGGTATAATAGAAAAAGATTTTCCCTTAAAGAGGTGAGAACTTGCTTTTAGGAACCCAGAGGATAAATGAAGAAGGACATCTTGAAATAGGAGGCTGCGACTGCGTCAAATTAGCCAAGGAATTCGGCACTCCCCTTTATGTCCTTGACGAAATGCATATAAGGGAAAATTGCCGAAGATATTTGAACGCCTTGAAAGAATTTTACAAAGGGGAAAGCCGGGTGGTCTACGCTGGGAAAGCTTTTCTAACGCTGGGGATGTGCAGGCTGATTGAGCAGGAAGGCTTGTGGTTGGATGTCTCCTCGGGAGGGGAGCTTTACACCGCTTTGCGTGCCGAATTCCCAACCGATAGGATTTTGCTCCACGGCAATAACAAATCAAAGGAAGAGCTCGCTTTGGCTATTGAGAACGATGTCGCTCGCATCGTCGTTGATAACCTTTATGAATTGGAGATGCTAAATAAATTGTGTCTTGAAAGAGGGAAGAAGGCAAAAATCCTCCTCAGGGTCACCCCCGGCATTGACCCTCACACCCATAGGTTCATAGATACCGGACAAGTGGACACGAAGTTCGGCTTGAACCTCAAAAATGGACAGGCTATGGAAGGGGTGAAGAAAGCCCTTAGTATGGAAGGGATAGAGCTTCTCGGTCTCCACTGCCACATCGGTTCCCAATTGTTGAGGATAGGTCCCATATTAAGAGCAGGAGAAGTAATGGTTGATTTCCTTAAACAGATTAAAGAAGAAACGGGCGTTGAATTGAAGGAGCTTGATGTGGGTGGCGGTTTAGGAATAAAATATCTTTCCTCCCAGAAACCCCCCACGATAGAGGAGTTCGTTAAGAGGCTCAGCACGACGATTGGGAAAGCTGTGAGGCGAAATGGACTTTCCCTTCCTTTACTCCTCCTCGAGCCAGGACGCTCAATAGTCGGCGAGGCCGGAATCACACTATATACTGTTGGTGCGATAAAGGAAGTTTCATATAGTAAAAATGGGAAATTATACAAAAGGACTTATGCTATGATTGATGGAGGAATGTCTGATAATCCTCGTCCCCAGCTTTACGATGCTAAATACGAAGCTATTGTGGCAAACAAGTCCTCCCTTCCACCCCAAATAAGCTACACCATTGCCGGAAAGCATTGCGAGACGGATGTCTTAATTTGGGATATCCCCCTTCCACCCCTATCCCCAGGAGATATACTGGCTGTGTTGTCCACGGGCGCCTATAATTATTCTATGGCAAGCAACTACAATAGGTTCCCTCGCCCTGCGGTCGTGTTAGTGAGGGAGGGGAAGGCAGAGCTACTCGTGAGAAGGGAAACTTATGAGGACCTCCTGCGGGCTGATTTGATACCACCGCACCTTGAATAATGCAGATAATCCTCACCCACAAGTCCCCTGATGCCGATGCCCTCGCTTCCCTTTTAGGCGCTTACCTCCTCTTTCCTCATTCCGTCCCTCTTTATCCCGAAGGTTCAGCCTTTCCTAATGGACTTCTATCCCTCTATAATGATGTCCTTCCCTTTCATTCTCCCGAGGAAATCAACTGGGATAAAGTGGAGGGCGCTATTCTTGTTGATTGCTGCTCTTTAAAAAGAGTTGGTAACATCGGTGAGGAAGTGAAAAAGAGAGAACTACCCCTGTTGGTTATCGACCACCATATTGAAGCCATCCCTGATGTGAACATAGAAAAAAGTTGGCTCAGACCCTATGGCTCAGCAACCACTATCCTCGTGGAGATGATGAAAGAAAAGGGACTTGTTCCCTCCCCTTGGCAAGCTAGCCTATTGGCATTGGGTATCTATGCGGATACGGGCTCCCTCACTTATTCCTCAACCACCGAAAACGATGCTCAAGCGGTTGCCTACCTAATCTCCTGCGGAGCCAGTCTTACCGGGCTTGCTTCTTTTCTTCATCCTCCTCTTACCGAGGAAGAACGGAGGCTGGAAGAGGAGTTACGAAGCGCAATGGAGATTCACGATGTTAAAGGACTTAGAATAGGCGTAGCGGGAGCGAAAAGGGAAGAGATTTCCTTCAACCTCGCCCCTATCGCGGTTAAGTTGATGGAGGAAGAAAATCTGGAGGCTATTTTCCTTCTCCTTGAGGTCAAAGGGAGGACATATATCGTTGGGAGGAGCAGGGGGGAAATGTTCAAGGTCAACGAGATATTGCGCAAGCTTGGTGGCGGTGGTCATATAAACGCTGCCTCCGCAACAACGCCTTTCCCTTTAGAGGAGGCTATTCAGAGGTTAATCTTTCTTTTCCCCTTAGGTGTGAGATGGGAGATGGAGGCAGGGGATATAATGACATCTCCCGTTAAAGTTGTCTCTATATCAAGCTCGGTGAAAGATGCCCTGGAGATTATGCGTTCCTTTGGTTTCGGAGGGCTTCCCATTTGCGAAGAGGGGAAAGTGGTGGGGGTTATCACGAGGAAGGAAGCGGAGAGATTGACGAAATACGGTATGGGGGACCATCCCCTTTCTTCCTTTCATTATCGGGAACCCATTTGCGTCTCCCCTCGTGCCAGCTTATCTCATATCATCAAGCTGATGAACGAAAAGAATGTGGGGCGCATTTTGGTTTCCTCTCGGGATAAGCTATTGGGAATAATCACAAGACAAGACATCATTAACGCTCTCTACGGTCAGCGCTTCAGGGAGAGGCGAGGGGAGCGAATAATGGAGGCGATACCCTCCGAGATTAAGGAGATATTAAAAAAGATAGGCGATGAGGCTGCTTCTCGCAAGATGCGAGCTTATTTAGTAGGAGGGGTAGTTAGAGACATCATATTGGGAAGGGAGATAAAGGATTTGGACATATTGGTTGAAGGGAAAGCCATAGAGCTTGCGAAGAAAATGGAGCAGGATTTAGGAGGGGAGCTGATAACTCATCAGCGTTTCGGCACTGCTACCTTGCATCTTTCCGATGGATTGGAGATAGATTTCACATCGGCAAGGAGGGAATTTTACACAAGGACAGGTGTTCTGCCCACGGTGGAGCCTGGTTCTTTGCGGGAGGACTTATTCAGGAGAGATTTCACGATAAATGCTTTAGCCATTTCCCTTCATCCTAAGGAGTTTGGATTGCTCATAGATTTCTTCGGCGGCTGGGATGATTTGCAGAATAAACGAATTAGGGTGCTTCATAGTTTGAGCTTTTGGGAGGACCCAACGAGGATATTGAGGGCGGTAAGGTTGGAGGCGAAACTCGGCTTTAAAATGGACGACTGGACTGAAAAGTTAGCGAGGGATGCTATTAGGGCGCAGGCTTTCGCTCCTCTCTCCGGTGAACGCCTGCGAGAGGAATTGAAGCTCCTTCTTGAGGAGAACCCTTCCCCTTGCCTGCTGAGGCTGGAGGAAATGGGCTTCCTATCAGTAATTCACCCCACAGCTAAATTGGACAAAAAAATGCTCAGAAAATTGGATAGGGAAAAAATTGAGGGTTTGGATATTGAAAAGTGGCTTCTTTATCTTTATCCCATTTTGGGGGAAATGGAAGAGGAATCGCTTATAAAGGTTTCGTATAGATTGAGACTCACAGCGAATCAGAGGGAGAAAATTCTTTCTCTTGCCAAAGTTGAATCTGCTTTGGAAGAGCTTTCCCAACCTCGCATCCCCAGAAGCAGGATATACGAGATTTTAAAAGATTTCCCTCAGGAAACAATCTTGTGGATAAGGGCGAGAGGGGAAAGAAGGATAAGGGAAAGGGTTAACCTCTTTCTCAATAATTTGCGGTATATCAACCTTGAAGTGAACGGCGAGGAGTTGAAGCGTCTTGGTGTTGCGGAGGGACCAGGTCTTGGCAGATTGATGCGAGAGCTCTTCTACGCGAAGTTGAATGGGAAAATAAAAACTAAAGAGGAGGAAAAGAAAATGGCTTTAACCTTGTGGAAGGAGATTAAAAATGGCTGATAGATTGCTTTATTTGATAATCGCTGCTCCTTTTTTCGTTCTCGGGATAGTCTTGCACGAGTATGCTCACGGCTGGGTTGCTTGGAAGCTCGGCGACCCCACAGCAAGATACTCCGGTAGATTAACCCTAGACCCAAGAGCACATTTTGACCCCCTCGGTGCTCTTATGTTCCTCATTTCCGCCCTCGTGGGGATTGGGTTCGGTTGGGCAAAACCTGTTCCCGTCAATTTCTATAACTTGAAAAACCCACGCCGAGATACAATCCTCGTCTCCCTTGCAGGAGCCGGCGCCAACATACTCGTGGCTTCAGGTTGCCTTGTTCTCTATCATATCTTTAGGACCTTCATCCCTATCCCCCTCCTTGCGGTATGGTTCCAAATAGGGTTCGTTCTGAACCTATTCCTTGCTCTTTTCAATCTCGTTCCCATTCCTCCTCTTGATGGTTCAAAGGTCCTTATGGCTCTCCTCCCCTACCGCTATGCCTATTGGTATGCACAATTGGAGCCTTTCGGTTTCGTTCTCTTGTTAATCTTCATAATGAGCCCTCTATTTGGGGCTCTCGTTTCCCTAATTGAAAGACTGGTCAAATTTTTGCTTTAAAAGTATTGACACACCTCCTTTCATAATTATATCTTTAATTAATCAAAACAGATAAAAAGGAGGTCTTTGAAATGCAGAATTGGCAAATTATCATCTTTTTAATCATTGGTTCCCTAACTTGTTTTGCTGGTCTTAACATCATCCCTCAACCGCAGTATTTAAACAGCAAGCCCTTTTCTCTTGAGATAGAGAAAAAAGCGACAATCGTTATCGGAGAGGGATGCGATAAAAACATAACGGAGATATTGGGGGAGGACATTAAGGAGTTTGGTTTAAAGGTTGACGAGGTATCCTCCTCTTTTCTCGGAAAGATTGAGAAACCTCTAATTTTTGCCATTCCTTCCCTTGATAATAACATAGCCTCCTTTGTTGAGAAGAAAAAGATAGAATTGCCAAATCTGCCCCGGGAGGGATATGTATTGGAGGTTGGGGAGGACTATGTAGCGGTTTTGGCGAACGATAGGGACGGCGTCTTTTGGGGTATGCAAACCCTTCGTCAAATGCTTGAGGGTGGAAAGGGAAAACTTCTTATCCCAGGCGCAAGGATAGTGGATTATCCAAAGCTTCGCTGGCGGGGAATAACCGACGATGTAAGCAGGGGTCCCATCCCCACTTTGGAATATATGAAAAACATCATACGCACGATAAGTGCCTTTAAGCTAAATATGTATACACCCTATATTGAGCTCCATGTTTTCAATTTCAAATCCCATCCTGATATATCAGCTCCTGGCGAAGGCTTATCCCCTGAGGATATGAAGGAGCTCGTTGCTTATGGTAGGAAATATCATGTTGATGTCTTTCCCTCTCTCCAATCCTTTGGACACAATGACAAGCTTCTTCGGAAGCCCCAGTATAAGCATTTGGCAGAGATAGAGGATAGCCCCTGGAGCTTATCCCCCGCCTTAGAGGAAACATATAAGCTATTCAACGATTTGTTCAACGAATTAGGGGAGATTTTCCCCTCGCCTTTCTTCAACATCAATTGCGATGAGACCTATGACCTTGGGAAAGGGAAGAGCAAACCGATTGCGGATGAGATAGGACCAGCTAATCTATATCTAAGGCACATAACAAGGCTTCAAGAGATGCTCAAGAAGAAAGGGAAAAGGGTGATGTTTTGGGGCGATATAGCTCTTCATTATAGGGAGATGATTCCGAAGTTGCCTCCCGATATAATAGTTTTAAACTGGGATTATGGTGGTGCTCCCTCCTTTGAGTGGAGATTGCAACCGTTTTATGAAGCGGGTTTGGAGCAGTTTGTTTGTCCCGGTGTATCCTGCTGGAGTCGCATTTTCCCTGATTTTGAGAACGCAACGGTGAACATCAACAACTTCGTGCGAGATGGTGTGAAATTTAAGGCAAGCGGGATGCTGAACACGACTTGGGACGATGATGGGGAGAATCTGTTTGGATACAATTGGTATGGCGTGATATTCGGGGCGGAGGCAGCTTGGCGAGGAGGAAATGTGGATAGGGAGGATTTTGATAAAAGATTTGATAGCGCCTTCTTTGGCTCCCAAACGAGCATCGTGGAGGCGATTAATCTCCTCAGCCAGACGAATAACTTTATGGCGCCAGGGATGTCCCCAGATGCCTTTTTCTGGGAGGACCCTCTACAATCCCTGAAAAGGGATGACGCAATTGAGAAGGCGAAAGAGGTAAAGAAGAGGGCGGAACAAGCTTTAGCGATATTGGGGAGGGATGGAGGGAAAGTGAAGAGGAATAAGACCGCTATTCCCTATCTTGTTTTTGCTGGTAAAAGGCTTTTGTTCCTTGCGGATAAGATATTGGAGATGCAGGATGTGGTGTCATTGTTCAATGAGGCAAAAGGAAAACCAGAAGAAGGGCGAGATAAGCTAGAAAGGGCAAGGGAAATTCTGCAGGGATTGATAGATAGGCTTTATGAGTTGAGGGAGAATTATAGGACGCTTTGGCTATCCGAGAACTTACCATTCTTTTTGAACAACAATATAGAGAAATACAATCGGTTAATTCAGTATTTGGAGAGCAAGCGGGAGGTAATCCTCAAGGCACGGGAAGCTTTGCGGAAAGGTGAGGAATTTCCATCCTCTATTAATTAGGATTTTCTTACCGCTGGCTGATTATACATATCTTGTTTGTTCTTTGCTGAATCGTTATATTTAATTTCGTATGGAGATAAAGGAATCGTTCCTCACTCCAAGAAGGGAGGATTTGCCCCTATTCCTTTGGAAATTAGAAGAGGTTCCTCACGATATCCCTCGCTTACTTTCCCTTGTGAAAAACATCTCCTCAGGGTTGGTCATTGATGCTTCCCCGAGAAGTAAGGAGGTAGTTAGAAGGATTTGTAATTTAGCTAAGACGGAAGGGATACCCATCTTCCTATCCCTACCTCCTCTTTCCCCCTTCACTTCTCGCTTACAAGCAACAAGGACAGGTTTAAGGGAAGGTGAGAGGTTAGAATTGCCTTTAGAAGAGGCTCCCTTATGGATAGGGGCAATTTCCTCCCGTGCTTCCGGTCAGCCGACGATTATAGACCTCAAATCTTTTCATCAAGAGGGTTATTTGAAATGGACTGCTCCCTCAGGCATTTGGGATATCCTCATAATCACTGCCCCAGTGGTTGAGAAAAGAGAGAACCCACTGGAAGCCGCCAGTTTTTGGCTTGAGGAACTCTCAGACCTCATACCTCCCCTTTCCGGTTTTTACATCCCAAGCATTGAGCTCATCCCTTTCCCCTGGAGGGATGACCTTCCTCAGGAATTTCAGCGAAGGCGTGGCTATCCCCTTCACCCTTCTTTTCCATCCCTTGCTCTTGACCTTGAAGAGAAATCCCTTAAATTTCGCTACGATTTCCGCAGAACTGTATACGAAATTTGGGAGGAAACTCTCACGACCCTTTATAACTATATAAAGAGAAAAGGGCTTTCCCTTCTTGTCTCCTTCAATGCAGAACAGCATTGCTGGGGGGAGATGCTCACCTTATCTTCCCATACACCATTCTCCGTCCTTCATCCATCCTCTAACCCTATCTTAAACGAATTCGCAACCACTCTCCTCTCCTCCGCTTCCACCACCTTACTGATGCTTAACATAGACTTATCCTCCTCTCCCGAGGAGATAAAAAGGAATATTGACAATTTCGCCTCTCTCGGCGCAAGCGGCGCGATATTTCGCCTTCCCCTGCAAGAAATAGAATCTACCCTGTGGGAAGAGGTTCTCCCCATTTTATCCTCTTATCAAGCTCGGCTTTCCCTTCTCTCCTCCAGGTTCCCAAGAAATAAAAGGACAGTTATGCTACTTCCTCGCCTTTCCCTCTGGTCTCACCAGAGATTGGTTGAAGATGATGAATACTTCCGAGCTGTGGAAAGGGACCTTTTCTACCTTTGCGAGCTTCTCCACAAAATTCATTACGATTTCCTTTTCCTGGACGAGGAGGAACTGCCAAACTGCGAGGGTTTAAAAACGGTGCTTCTTCCCTCCATTACAACTATGAAGCGGAGCACCTTGAGTTGGCTTGAAAAGTTTTACGATGCTGGTGGGAATGTTATCGCTCTCGGCATGCTCCCTTTTCGCACTGAGGAAGGAAGAAACGAGGCGTTGGAGAACGCTGTTCGCTCCTTGTTTAAGGTAAATGTGGAGGATTTGAACAATCTCTACCTTCTATCCTCAACTATGGGGATGGAAAGCGGGGTGGTTTATGCTATTGGGAGGATTCATCCATTCTCGCAAGGAAAGGTCTATTCCTATCAGCCAGCTGTCAATCCAGATAGAGGAGAGGCATTGAGACAAACAAGGCAAATTCTCCGCAATTGCCAACCACCAGATTTGGATTCCCTTCTGGAAGATGTCCTCTGCCTTCCCCGTGGGGAAAACCTCTTCTTGCTCTTCAACAAAGGGGAACGATTAGCCAAACTCAATGCGATGCTCCCAATAGATGGATTGCCCAGTTTCCTCAATATTGAAAAGGGAATCATCAAAAGAATATACACTTACTCACTGATGGAGGATGGTAGAATCATAATTCCCCTTGAGCTTAATCCCGGAGAGCTCTGCGCTGTGTTAATAGAGGAAGGGAAGGAATCCCATATAGACCAAGCAAACTTTTCCGTTGAGGAATTGAAAGCAGAAGGAAGGAGGATTTTGCTAAAAGGTTGGCAAAAAGGTGGAGAATCCCTTTTCGCAGTGATAGAAGTTGACGATGAAAGGCATATAGTTGAGGCGGAAGCTTCTCCTCCTCCCTTACCCATATCCCTTACAATGGATTGGAACATCAAGCCCGAAGGACCAAACCTCCTGCCATTAAGTAATTGGTGTTATAGAAAGAAAGAAGGCTTTTGGAAGAGTTTGTTTTCAGGGAAAAAAGATGGGGAATGGCTTCCCTTGCCACCGGGCTACTCCCCCCAAGGGGAGGTTTGGTATCGGGCTACTTTCTCTCTTCTTGAGCCCTTGCAGGATGTGAGCTTATCCGTTGAACATCCTATAGAAAGCATCCTCGTCAATGGGAGAAGAGCAAAGGCGGGGACGGAAATTTCCCTTAAGGGTTTTCTCCAAGAAGGGGAAAACACCCTCGTTATCCTCATAAATCACGCAAAATCTCCCCGGTTGCCACAAGCATTTCTCAAGGGAGATTTCAGCCTTTCCTTTTTGGAAGGGGGATGGGTGCTTAGTAGAAGGAAGCCAACCATTCAGATTGGCTCTTGGACGGAGCAGGGGTTTCCTTTTTATGTGGGGACTATGGAATATAGGGCTAATTTTCATCTTTCTGAAGAGCATTTGGGTAAGAAGGCGGTTCTTTCTCTAGGGTTAGTGAAGGAGGTAGTGGAGGTATTCATAAATGGAAGGAAGGCTGGTTTTCTCTTTTCTTCTCCTTGGGAGCTGGAGATAGGGGATTTTCTTAAAGAGGGGGAAAATGAGATAATTTTGAAGATAACAAATCGCCCACCTTCTGTTTATGGGGAGCAAGCGCCAGTATCGGGATTGCTCGCTCCCGCGGGGATTCTGTTCTTCAATTTTGTTGAATTGGAATTTCTTGCTTGAGAGATTTAAGCGAAGCGGTTTGGGGTTGCTTCCTAGGAAGGAATGGCTGTTTTGAGATTGAGGATTTCTTTTTCTATCCCCTCAACATCTATTGGGTAACGAGCGTATCTCTGCCTTATATAAAGCATAGCGAGGTAATTCTCCAGGGGCATTCCCTTGAAAGGGACATTGCTGGTCGTCAATATATGTCCACCACCAACCGAGGCATCCCTTATTACCCTTAGAGTATCAAGCATAACCATTCTCGGGGATTCCATATGGAGGATTGCACAGTTCACATTCCCGCAGAGACACACTTTATCTCCGTAAAGCCTCTTCACTTCCTTGATATCCACCTTAGCCATAGGGTCTAAGGAATGAAGGGCGTGGGGGCGAGCGGAAATGAGTTGGTCTATTATCGGCATAATGTTGCCATCCGTATGAAGGATAACATAAAGACCCATCTCCCTTTGCGCAGAGATTATCTCCTGTAGATAGGGGGTAACGAATTCCGAGAACATCTTAGGGGAAAGGAAAGGTCCGGCGTTAAAGCAATAATCCGTGCAGTGAGTAACACAGTCCAAACCTGCTTCGCTGAGGCGCTTGCTCCTCTCTATCGCCCAATCCCTCATCCTTTCCGCTTGCCGATGTGCTTCCTCCCTTTGGTCAAAGAGGAAGTAGGCAAATGCCTCCATATTTTCCCCTGATGGAATGCCATAAGTGCCACTCGCCTCACACGCTATGAGGTATTCTGCCCCAACCTCCTTTTTGAGGAATTTTATGGTGAATATTTCATCCTCAATAGCGGGTAACCAGTTGACACGAATTATTGAGTAATCAAGCACATCAGCGACTCTTATCATAAGAAGGGCGTTTTCTATCAGAAGTTTTTCTCGCTCCTCCCCGGTTGTCCCTTTCAAATCTTCTCCAGTGAGAAATCTAACTCCTTTGCCGAAAAGCTCTTCCGTTAATTGGAATTCCAATTCAAAAGTGGGAACGATATCATCGGGTTCCTGAAGGTTTAAAGCCGCTAAAGCTCTCTCCCTTGGTTTCATTTCAATACCTCCCGCTTAATATCCATCCTCCATATCACTGTGGAGCTCCTCAGCGAGGTGGCAGGTATCATTTAGGGAAACTATTTGATACCCCCATTCCTCAAAATAATCAACGATATTAAGATTAGCGTTAGCTTGTTTCAACCTCCTGAACGGTTTAAGCGTTCCCAATATATGACAGATAAAAGCCCTTATCGGTCCACCGTGAGCGACGATTAAAATCTCCTCTCCTTTGTGCTTCTCTATTACATCTTCCACGAACTCCACGACTCTCCTCTGCATTTCCAAAATTCCTTCTCCCTTGGGAGGGAGAGCCTTCCCTTCATACCAGAGGTCTATTGCTTCTCCCCACCCATTTTTTATTTCCTCAAGCGTTAGCCCTTCCCATCCGCCGAAATCCGCTTCCTGCAACGGGGTAGCGGGTATTATGGGAAGACCGTGATTTTGGGCGATGATTTCCGCTGTCTTCATTGCCCTCATCAACGGGCTACTATATATAGCGCTGAGCGGGACATTAGCCAGCCTTTTAGCAAGCAGTTTCGCTTGCGTTATGCCCCTTTCGTTCAAGGGGACATCGGTTCTGCCCTGCATCTTTCCGTCGTCGTTCCATTCCGTCATTCCGTGGCGAACTAAATACAGCCTTGTTTTACCCATATACAAGAACTGCTTCCGCTCCTTTCCTGGGGAATTTAAAAGAAATCAAACAATAAGAAATTATAACGGATTTACCTCTAACGCAAAGTTTCAATTCTTCAGAAAATGGCATGTTTTTCTACTTTTATACAAACGAAGATTATCCCTGTCTAAGAAAATCTATTTTAAGGGTGCCGAAGGAAATGGTTGCGATTTTATCTATCTCCTTAAACGGTGTAAAAATGCTTATCCTTCTTTCTGAGAAATCTATCCCTTCCACTATACAGACATCCAAATGTTCCTCTTCCTCGTCAATTAAGACAGCATATTTGTTTTCCAATTCCTCTTCCCAGATTATGTTTATTCTCCTCCCAACTTCTCTTTCCAAGAAGTAGGGTGAGTGCAACCTATGTTCTCTCCCCACAACCAGGGTTAAGCCCCACCTATCCATTTCACCCCAGAGTATCTTGCCTCCCCATTTTTCCTCAAGCCTCAGTAGGAGAGCGGGATGCAAGGGGCGAGCAGAGAATACAGGGGAGTTCCTGAAGGTGACGCTATCCATAGGGAGCTGAAAGGATAAAGCCTGAGCGAAATGGGAACGGAATTTCCTCTCCCTGTTTATCCTTCTCTCCTCAAAGGAGCGAGGGGTTGCCAAGGGAGAAGGAGGGAGGCGATGAATTTTCAACCAGCTTGTTCTCTCCCAACCCTTGATGATATGCTCAACCTCGTTTCCCTTCTGCAGGGCAACAAGGTGATTGGGACGAACAGCCTCTATTTTGTAGCTCTTTAACTTTCTTGCAGGCATCCCACTAATCAATCCTGTGGTATCCACTAAAACCAATCCAGCTCCTAAGGAAATGGCTTTCTGCACCATCCTTTGTGTTCCTATCACCATATCAAGGAAATGCCCCTGTGGCGATATATCACCGACGAAGTAAAGCGAGTGGAGAGGGATATCGGACAGCTCCGTCATATTGGGATGGGCGAAACCCATTCCGATTGTGCCGGGTGGTCCTATATCCGATTGCCCTATATCCGCATCCACCACTGCTACCTTCTCGTGATATTGGAGGGCGTGGAAGGCTAAAGCGGCGCAAAAGGTGCTTTTGCCAATGTCAACCGCTCCAATTACCATAACTACCCCACCCTCTTTCGCTATCCTTTCCCCTGTTTCTTGCCAGATTGAATGAAGCGTGAACTTCCGCATTACTTATAATTATCAATTAGAAAAATGAGCAATTCGGTTTGGAAAAGCAAGTCCTCTTCCCTTACCCATTCTCTCTCCGAATGAGCTACCGCCAAATCGCCTGCGCCGAAAACAACGGGGTTTATTCCCTTTTTAATTAAATTTGCCGCATCCGTCCAGCTTCTCATACCACCGTATATCGTTTTCCTTCCCCTTTGTCGCATAAATCTTTCAATTATCTCACATATTTTAGGGGCAGTTTTGAGCTCGTAGGGATATGCGATGTCAACTAAGCGAAAATTTATTTCCCTTGTTTTGAAGAAATTCTCCACTTCCTCCTTTGCCTTCTCAATATCCACATTGGGCAGAATATGAATATCTATTTGCATTTTACAGGTAGAGGGTATGACGGTGATGAAATCTCCTCCCTGTATGAGAGTGGGATTAATCGTAGGTGGAGGAAAGAGGGGATGCCTCGCCTTCATAAAGGATAGGTTATGGAGTTCTTGATAGAGGGAGAAAGCCTTGATAATTGCGTTTTCCCCTCTCTCTGGCGTTGCGGAGTGAGCAGCTTTGCCCTGCACCTCAACTTCATACTCCAAAGACCCTGCCTCCGATAAGCATATTTCAAAGTTTGTAGGCTCAAGAACTATCGCTTCATCAGCCTCTACTTCCAATAGCTCTGAGCCCTTACCTTCTCCTTCCTCATCTACAGTGAGGGCGAGCTTACAGGCTCCTTCCGAATGCTTGAGGGCAAGGAGTAGGGTTGCTAATTGTCCCTTGGCATCAACAACCCCTCTGCCAATGAAATTTCCTCCTTCCTCCCGAAGCTCATAGGGATTAGGATGTCCAAAAGGAGGAAGAGTATCCAAATGGGTGGAGAGAAGCAGGCGGCTTTTACCTCTCTCAGCAATCAGATTATAGCGATTTTCACCGATTTCTTCCTTCCTCACGGATAGCCCCATCTCCTTGAGCATTTTCTCCACTTCGGCACAAATCTTTTTCTCTTCTCCCGTTGGGGAAGGTATGCTTATCAACTTTCCAAGAAGTTCCCTTAATTCATCTCGCATATCATTTCACTCCTCTACAAATGATGGAAACGCCAAAGGGAAAGGAGATGCCTTTTCCTATCAGATTTGCTTCTCCTTTGAGTATTTTAAAAAGGATATCGTTAAGAAAGGGAGGAAGGATAATCAAGGAGGTTTTAGGTTTTTCATTTTTTCTTTTGAGCAATCGCTGGATAAGCCGGAAAAGGGCGATTGGGAAAAAGGGGAGAACGATTGCGTGGGAGATGAATTTAATCGTAAAGCCTGCTTTCTCCATCTTCCCTTTTATCTCCCCTTTTGAATATCTGCGGAAATGATGGAGCGCTTCGTCGTGCTCGCTCCAAAGGAACTTATAAGCGGGAACGGTTATGAGGAGGCTTCCACCCTTCTTCAATACCCTGTGCATTTCCGAAAGCCCCTTCATATCATCAGGGAGGTGTTCAAGGAGGTCAAGGGCGAGGACGAGGTCGAAGGAATTGTCCTTAAAGGGGAGGTTTTCCGCCTGACCGAGACAAAGCAGGGCGTCTTTTTTCCTCCTCCTTGCCAAGCTTAGTGCCTTCATAGAAACATCCACTCCAACGACAAAGCCATTGAATAAGGAAAGATTTCCTCCCGTCCCACAGCCTACATCCAATACCTTATCGATTTTCACTCCTTTGAGGGCAGAACGCACTATCAGCCTTCTTCCCTTAAACCACCAATAAAAATCCTCAAGGAGGAACATCCGCTCGTATTCTTCCTCGTTCATCTTATCCTCCTCAACCTCGTTTTGAAAACATCAACGAGGGAGCTTATTCCGTTTCTCAGCACTTTGACCTTTGAACCAGGAGAGTGCCTCCAGCGGACGGGCACCTCCTTTATCTTATATCCTAACTTCTTAGCGATATAAAGGATTTCAAAATCAAAGGAAAACCCCTCAAATCGTTGCCTTTGGAAAATCTCCCTCGCTACCTCCCGGCGGAATAGCTTAAAACCACACTGCGTATCGTAGACTCCGGGAAGGAGGATGAGCCGGACGAGGAGATTAAAAACCCTACCCATAAATTCCCTATGCATCGGCTGGTGAACTTCAAGTTTTGCCCCAGGGCAAGCACGGGATGCTATCGCAATATCGTATCCTTTCTCAACCCAGAAAAAAAGATTGGGAAGTTCCTCAATCGGCGTTGAGAGGTCAGCATCGGAAAAAAGGATATATCTCCCCTTCGCCTTCATAATCCCCGTTTTAACTGCATAGCCCTTCCCCCTGTTCTGGGGGAGCTTCACAAGCTTCAGTTCTTTATGATTGAGCATTTTCTCCTCCACGATTGAACTCGTTGAATCCTTTGAGCCGTCATCCACCACTATCACCTCAAACGAGGGACACCATTTTTTCATAAAATCCATAATTATGTCAAGGCTTTTCCCTAACCTTTTCGCCTCGTTATAGGCGGGAATTACAATGGAGAAATCCATTAAAAATCGTATTCTGCCCTTAACTCCCAGTTTATTCCCCTGTCCACCCTACCTCCTGCTTCCTTCCTATACGGTGCAACGAGCAAGCTGAGCGATTTATCCAAACCAAAATCGTAGGGTATGAGAACGCTGAAAGAAGTTGTTTTCTCCGAGTTAGGTAGGCTTTTATCGCTTGTAGTTTGCCCGATTTGGAGGATAAGTGGCAATTTCTTGGAAAATTCAAAGCGAGCAAATAAACCTTTGGAGTCTGGACCTAAGGGATAACCCATTAAGTAGCCCTTATATAGATAATCATCGTTTGGGTCCTTGTGAGTATATGTTGTTCTATCAATGTATACATATTCAAGGCGAAGGGTGAAGGGGCTAAAATCTCTACGACAACCTAAGAGGATGGCTGTCTTGCGAGGGACATGGTAAGGAAAAGTCGTTATGTCATCAATGAACCAGTCAACATAAAAGGAACCCTTGGGGAAATTTCTCGCCGCTTCTAACCCCACAACGATGTTCACATTGTAGTCGTTCTCCCAAAAGTGCTCCACAGCGTAAAGAGGAAGAATAGGTAGGAAAGCGAAAATGCTTGGGAATTGGTCAGATATATGAACCTCATATACGCCGAAATCCCAGCTCCCCGTGCTCTTCTCCAATCTCCTTGCGATGAAATATCTTCTTATGCCTTGCGACTTATAAGTTGTATGGAATTGCTTCAGATTGAACCATCCCCATTTCCCCACCTTGAAATCCTTGCTAACTAAGAAATAATCATAGGGAGGAGGACTATCCCCCAACCAAAGGGAACCTATATAGCCGGGACCTAAACGAACATATCCCCTTCCTATTTCCCAATTTGCATCCCAGAAGGGATACCGTATAATCGCGCTATCGGTATAAGGGAAATCGGCGGGCTTTGGGGAAAGCCAGCGTCTTTCATTGCTGGCGGAAAGGAAGGCGAATCCATCGCCAACGGGCATCATTGAGGAAATCCTGTAAAGGAAGCGAGATTCGTTTTCATTCTTTTCATCATCGTGATGGAAGGCTGCGGAAAATCTACCCCCCAAAAAAATCCCCTTGTAATAGGAAAGCTCTAAATCCTCTCTTGCTTTCTCTGCATCAATTCCGAAATTTTTAAGTTCAGTGGAGAATTCTTTAAGGAGGGCGTCAAGGCAGAACAAATCCTCATCTGAGAAATCCCAAGGCTCATTCTTCGCATTATCCAAAAGTGTTTTAACGATGCTCGCTGTTTCCAAGCGGGAATATGTGCCATCAGCGAAAAGGAGTCGGCTTGGCATACCCGTTAGCCCTTTTGCGGACAAGCTACCGAGAACAGTCATCACCCAGCTGCGGGAAGATACCTGGTCGGAGGGTAAAGCAAAAGCGAAAGAAGAAAGTAAACAAAAAAGGATAAAAGGAAATCTTTTGTATCTCAACTCTTTTGTCCTCCCTTCTCTTCTACCTTTACGACCTGATTATTCTCGTCCAAATATATCACCTTATGAGTCCAATTATTCGCCTCTTCATCGGAGACTAAGCTATATGCAAGCACTAATACTATATCGCCGGGGTAGGCAAGGCGGGCTGCTGGACCATTTAATATCACCTGCCCCTTATCGCCTTCTATCACATAGGTTGTGAACCGCTCACCATTGTTGAGATTTAAGACCTGCACTTTTTCCCCGGGTAGAATTCCCGCCTTTTCCAAGAGCTCTCTATCAATTGTTATGCTTCCCTCGTAGTGTAAAAGGACATCGGTTACACGGGCATTGTGGATTTTAGCACGCAACATTTCTCTGAACCGCAATATCTATCACCTTCCTTTGGATTTTACACAGAATAAGACAAAATATATTCTATTTTAGGGGAAAAGAAAGGTCAAATTAATACGAAATCTATTTAAAGCGAGAAGAACCAGAGGTGAAATTCTTTCCGCAAGGTTTTGTTGCATAAATCCTATAAAAAGACATTTGTTTAAAATACTGTAAAGCT
>JBMFMH010000008.1:0-3855 GCA_049970775.1 bacterium
GATTGTTCCTACATTAACATGTGGCTTCGTTCTCTCAAATTTCGCTCTTGCCATCACTTCACCTCCTTACATTCTCAGGGGAGCTAAGGGAGGCTCCCAATCCTTTTGTGGTAGAAAAAAGCTCCTTAGCTAAACCCTCTGGGAGCTCGCTATAATGTGAAGGTTGCATAGTGTATATACCTCTTCCTTGGGTAAGCGACCTAATTACAGTGGCATAGCCAAACATTTCTGCTAGGGGAATATAAGCCTTTATGGTAATGGCATCGCCTGGGGAAGGTTCGGTTGATTCCAGCTTACCGCGGCGGGCAACTATATCGTTTAGAACATCGCCAAGATAAGCAGATGGGACGACTATTTCAACTTCCATTATCGGCTCCAGGATTATCGGGTTAGCATTAGCGATGCCCTCCCTGAAGGCTTGCGAGGCTGCCAACTTAAAGGCTATCTCTGAGGAATCAACCTCGTGATAGGAGCCATCAACCAATGTTACTTTCACATCCACGACCGGATAACCAGCAAGAACACCGTATTCCGCCGCTTCCTCCACCCCAGCTCTTATAGCAGGAATAAACTCCTTAGGAATTGCCCCTTGTGTTATCTTCTCCTCAAATTGTAAACCTTCTCCCCTGGGTAGGGGTTCTATTTCCAAAACAACATGCCCATATTGACCTCTACCACCTGACTGACGAATATAGAATCCTTCCTGCCTCACTTTCTTGGTTATTGTTTCTCGGTAAGCTACTTGTGGTTTACCCACCCTCGTATCAACTCCAAACTCCCTCTTCAATCTATCTACCACTATATCAAGGTGAAGTTCTCCCATCCCGGAGATTATCAGTTGACTGGTTTCGGGGTCGGTGCTAACCCGGAAAGAAGGGTCTTCTATGGCGATTTTCTGCAGAGCGATTTGCAATCTATCTTCATCCGCCCTTGTCTTGGGCTCAATCGCCATTGAGATAACCGGCTGAGGGAACTGTGGCGCTTCAAGGACTATCGGTCTCTCTTCAGTGCATAGGGTGTCACCAGTGATGGTTGAGGGCACCCCCACGATAGCTACTATATCACCGGCGTAGGCTTCATTGATATTTTCCCTATAATTTGCGTGCATGCGTAAAATCCTCGCCACCCTCTCTTTTACTCTTTTCCGGGAATTGTAAACCATATCCCCTTTCCTCAAAACCCCTGAATAAATACGGATGAATGTCAATTTTCCCACATGGGGGTCCGCCATTATCTTGAAAGCTAGGGCGCAAAAGTCCTCCTCGCTCGGTTTTCTGATTTCCTTTTCGCCGGTTAGGGGATTTGTGCCCTCAACTGGGGGGATATCAATTGGAGAAGGAAGATAGTCAACAATTGCATCAAGCAATCTTTGGATTCCCTTGTTCTTAAGAGCCGAACCGCAAAGGACGGGAACAAGCTTATAAGAGATTGTGCCTCTCCTAATAGCTTCTTTAACATCGTCCAGAGTGTAGGAATCGTTCAGAAACTTTTCCAAAAAGACATCGTCTATCTCGGCAATTTTCTCAAGCATCTCTGCTCTTTTTTGCGTGGCCAACTCCCTGAGAGATGAGGGTAATTCGCTTAAAGGAATAGGTATCTCCTGTCCATCTTCATTGTAAAGGAAACCCTGCATCTCAAGGAGGTCAACAACGCCTTGAAAATCCGTTTCCGCCCCTATTGGTATCTGAATAGGAACAGCATTGGCACCAAGGCGTTCCCTTATTTTTCCAACGACATTGAAGAAATCAGCGCCAATTCTATCCATCTTATTTACAAAAGCAATTCTCGGCACTTTATATTTATTTGCCTGCCGCCAGATGGTTTCCGATTGCGATTGAACACCACCAACGGCGCAGAAGACAACAACGACCCCATCCAAGACCCTCAGGCTTCTCTCCACCTCAGCGGTGAAATCGACATGCCCGGGGGTATCAATGATGTTTATCGCGCATTCCTTCCAAAAACAAGTCGTTGCTGCGGAAGTGATGGTTATCCCCCTTTCCTTCTCCTGCACCATCCAGTCCATAACCGCGGTTCCCTCATCCACCTCACCCATACGGTGGATTTTGCCGGTATGGAAGAGAACGCGCTCGGTAGTCGTCGTCTTACCGGCGTCTATATGGGCTGCGAAACCGATATTGCGAATTTTATCTAAGGGGTATTCTCGCATAGCTCTCCTTCTAAATCACCATCTATAATGGGCAAAGGCGCGGTTTGCTTCCGCCATCCTGTGCATCTCTTCCTTACGCCTCATAGCTGCACCCGTCCCGTTATAAGCATCTATTATCTCCCCCGCCAACTTCTCCTCCATCCTCCTCTCAGGTCTCCTATATCCCTGCTCCAATCTACCCTCGGGTCCTCTTGCATAGGTTACAAGCCACCTGATCGCTAATGACAATCTTCTCTGCTCCCTCACCGGGATAGGCACCTGATAGGTAGCACCGCCCACCCTACGAGGACGCACCTCTACCTCCGGCTTCAAGTTCTCAATCGCCTTCTCCAAAACCTCAACTGGGTCCTTGCCGGTTTTCTCCCTCACGATATCAAGCGCCCTATATACTATCCTCTCGGCGAGGGATTTCTTTCCATTCTTCATCACCCGATTTATCACCCTCTGGACCAATTCGCTTCCATATACCAAATCCGGCTCTATTTTTCTCGGAGGGACGCTTCCTTTGCGGGGCATAGCTAACCTCCTTTGGGGCGTTTAGCACCGTATTTGGAACGCCCGCGTCTCCTATTTTCAACTCCAGCTGCATCCATTGCCCCACGCACGATGTGATACCTCACGCCAGGTAAATCCTTGACTCTTCCTCCTCGCACGAGAACGATAGAGTGTTCCTGCAGATTATGTCCTATGCCAGGGATATAAGCGGTTACCTCCGCCCCACTGGTAAGGCGCACCTTCGCAACCTTACGAAGGGCAGAGTTAGGCTTTTTGGGGCGTGCGGTTCGGACAATAAGGCACACACCCCGCCTCTGCGGTGCACCCGCTAAGGCAGGCACCTTCGTTTTTCTTTTCTTCTTTTCTCTTCCTTTTCTTACCAATTGATTTACTGTTGCCATATCTTAATTTCTACCTCCACAAATTTTTGCCCCTCTTCAAAGGAGGGGCATATTTATATATTAAATCATTTTCCCTTATTCGTCAAGAACCCTCACGAGGAACAGGAATTAAATTCAGATATTTTGAGAAACCTGTTCCCGCTGGTATGAGCCTACCTATTATCACATTTTCCTTCAAACCGATGAGAGGGTCTCTCTTCCCCTCAATAGCCGCCTTTGCAAGAACCTGCGGTGTCTCCTGGAAGGAAGCCGCGGAGAGGAAGGAATCGCTCGCTAGGGCAGCCTCCGTTATCCCTGAGAGGATTCTCTCCCCTTTCGCAATCCTTCCACCCTCCTTAGCAACTCTTCTGTTCTCGCTATTAAACTGGGCAACATTCACAATTTCTCCCGGCAAGAAAGTCGTATCCCCGGGGTCCTTGACCTTAACCCTCTTCAGCATTTGGCGAATTATTATCTCAAAGTGTTTATCGTTAATATCTACACCCTGCGATTTGTATATTGACTGAAGCTCGGAAATCATATAATCATAGACCCCCTGTATTCCCTGATATTTGAGAACGAGATTCAAATCCACAGGTCCCTTCGTCAACCTCTGCCCAGCCTTAACCTCCTGCCCAACATCCACTAACCTCTCACCTCTATAAGGAATCAGGTAGCGCCTTTCTATTTCTATTTCCTCTATGTTATGAGCCTCTAAAAGCTCCAAATCCTCCTTCTTCAACTTCGTTCCGGCACTAACGATGGTTCTCTCTTCTCCCACTATCTCTACCTCTTCTATGCCAATATCCG
>JBMFMH010000008.1:3955-41471 GCA_049970775.1 bacterium
CTAACTTCTCCAAATCCTCCTTCTGAAGCTTCGTCCCAGCGTGAACGATGATATTCCCCGTCTCAGGGTCCTTTACATCCCTGGCAATCACCTTGCCTATGAGCTCCTCGCTCACCCTAACCTTCTTTGTGATAGGAACCTTTACATCCTCGGCAATCACCTCCCCTATTAACTCCTCTCTCACCTTCTCCTTGGAATGAACAACAACTGTGGGCAATCCTTTCCTTTCCACCTTTATATCCGCCACAACCCCGTCCTTCTCAACTATTATCGCCTCACCTCTGAGAGTTTTGCTCACCTCAAATAACCCCTCCACCCTGTGTATTCCCTTCTCGGGAATCTCCAAAGCCTTGAGAATCTTCTGAAGCGCAGTTGTTGCCTCCTTGCTCGTCATTCCCTCAAGGTCAACAAGCCCCTTCCTCATATCTTCTTGTATAGTCTTTATTGCCTCCCTCTTCCAGAGCGTGGTTAGACCTCCCACTCTGTCAACGAGGGTTCTCCCCGCTGTTCCCCCGGTGTGGAAAGTCCTGAGGGTGAGCTGGGTGCCAGGCTCTCCAATTGATTGCGCCGCTATTATCCCCACAGCGGTTCCCTTAGCAACGAGATTGCCATTTGAGAGGTCGGCTCCATAACAGCGAGCGCATATCCCCAATTCCTCCTCGCAGGTTATTGGCGAGCGTATACGCACGCTCTTCACACCAGCTTTCTCTATCTCCTCCGCCATCTCCTCGCTTATCAATTCATTTGCCTTCACCATAACCTCACCAGTTTGAGGATTAATTATGTCCTCAACTGGACACCTACCCTTTATCCTTTCAGCCAGTCGTTCAATAACATTCCCCTCCTCATCCTTTATCGCGGAGACCTCCAATCCTCTCACTGTTCTACAATCATCGGAACGGACTATTACATCCTGAGCAACATCCACCAATCTCCTCGTTAGATAGCCAGCGTGAGCGGTGCGTAAGGCGGTATCAACGAGCCCTTTCCTCGCCCCATAGGTAGAAATGAAGTATTCAAGGATTGGTAATCCCTCGTAAAAGTTGGATTTGACAACGAGGTCCTTTATCAAGCGGTCAAAGGGGTCGCTCATCAATCCCCTCATACCCGAAAGCTGGACAATCTGCCTCTCGCTTCCCCTCGCACCTGACTTCGCCATCATAACGACGGGATTGAACATATCAGCATTTCTCATAAGCTGGGAAGTTACCCTCTCGGAAGCTTCCCTCCAAAGCTCTATTATCTGGCGCTCTTGCTCGTCCGGCGAGATAATCCCTTGCTCAAATGCCTCATTGGTCTCCTCCACTCTTTCCTCGGTTTCCTTTATTATCCTTTCCCTCTCCGAGGGCATATCGAGGTCGCTTACAGAGAAGGAAATGCCGGATTTCGTTGAAACTTTGAAGCCTAATTCCTTAATATCGTCAAGGAATTGAGCTGTCCTTTCCTCTCCATAGAGCTTGTAGCAATCCTTTATCAACTTGCGAATAATCTTTTTGTCTAGCTCGGGCTTCTCCAAGTCCCACCAACGCATCCTCTCCGGTAATATCTCGCTAAAAATGAGCCTTCCAACAGTTATATCAAGTATTTTGCTATCCTCCACCCTCACCTTAATAGGCGCGTGCATATCAACTTGTCCGAATTCCCAAGCCAAAATCGCCTCATTGGGATTGGAGAAGACCTCCATAGTCTCCTCATAAGAACCCTTAGCGTCCTTTCTAACCTTTGTCAGATAATGTAGTCCGAGGACGATATCCTGTGTGGGAACTATTATCGGGTCTCCGTGAGCGGGAGAAATTATGTTATGGGTGGAGAGCATAAGGGCACGAGCTTCCGCTTGAGCTTCTTGGGAGAGCGGAACATGAATTGCCATCTGGTCGCCATCAAAGTCAGCGTTGTAAGGCGGGCAAACAAGGGGATGAAGCTGAATTGCTTTACCCTCTATAAGCACTGGCTCAAATGCCTGAATGCTCATCCGGTGAAGGGTGGGAGCTCTGTTAAGAAGCACGGGATGCTCTTTAACCACATCCTCCAATACATCCCAAACAACGGGGTCCATTCTTTCTATTATCTTTTTAGCGCTCTTTTGGGAAGCGGCAAAACCCTTGTCCATAAGTGCTCTCATCACGAAGGGTTTGAACAGCTCCAAAGCCATTTCCTTAGGCACCCCGCACTGGTGGAGCTTGAGATGAGGACCGACAACGATAACCGCTCTACCGGAGTAATCGACCCGTTTGCCGAGAAGGTTTTTGCGGAACCTTCCTTCCTTACCTCTTAATATATCGGAAAGGGAGCGTAGGGGGCGTCCCTGCGCTCCTATTATGGGGCGCTGCTTACGTCCGTTGTCAAGGAGAGCATCAACGGATTCTTGAAGGAGCCTTTTCTCGTGCACCAAGATGGAATTTGGAGCACCCATTTCTATTTGATGTTTAACCCTATTGTTGCGGTTTATCAATCGCCTGTAAAGGTCGTTAAGGTCAGCGCTAGCCAACCTACCACCTTGCAACATTACCATAGGGCGTAGGTCAGCAGGGAGAACAGGCAATACTTCCAAAATCATCCATTCTGGTCTCTGCTTGGAACGGCGAAACGCCTCCACTATTTGCAACTGCTTAATGCGCTTCAAAAGTTTTGCTCCAGTTGCCTCCTTTATCTCCCTTCTTAATCTCCTCGCTTCCTCTTCCAAATCCACCTTCTTCAAGAGCTTTTGGATTGCCTCAGCTCCTATTGAAGCGACAACTATGTTCTCATAGTGCCTGCCAAGATGCTTTGAGAGAGTGATATTAACCGCTTCCAGTGCCCTAAACTCCGGGTCCGTAAGTAATTGCTTTTCATAAGCATTCTCAAAAATCTCCAGACCTCGTGCTAAATTCTGTTTTTCCTTTTCATCCGTTCGGAGTTGCATCTCCATTTCCACCGTCTGCCTTATTCTTTCCATCTCCTCTTCCCTTCTTTTATAATCAACCTCTACAACAATGTAAGCATCAAGATAAATCACCCGCTCGACCTGCTTTGTGGGCATATCAAGCAGAGCTGCGAATGGGTTGGGCACCATCTTAACAAACCAAATGTGGGCAACTGGAAAAGCAAGCTCAATATGCCCCATCCTTTCCCTTCTTACCTTTGATGTCGTTACCTCTACTCCACAGCGATTACAGATGACCCCTTTATAGCGTATCTTTTTATACTTTCCACAATGGCATTCGTAATCCTTCACTGGTCCGAAAATCCGTTCACAAAATAGACCATCTCTCTCCGGCTTAAGGGTCTTATAGTTTATTGTCTCCGGCTTTTTAACCTCGCCGTGAGACCAGCTTCTTATATCCTCGGGGGAAGCTAATCTTATTGATAAAGCAGTTATGAGATTATTCATTCTCCATCGCCTCTCCTTCCTCAAGAGATTCTTCCTCCGTCTCAGGTCTGATGTTCAAAGCTAAAGACCTGATTTCGCTGAGGAGAATATTAAATGATTCTGGCACACCACCAAGCTCCAAAACCTCTCCCCTCACCAGTTTGGTGAAAGCATCCCTTCGCCCTTGCACATCATCGGATTTTATCGTGAGCATCTCTTGAAGAGTATGGGCTGCTCCATAAGCTTCCAGCGCCCACACCTCCATTTCTCCAAACCTCTGCCCTCCAAACTGAGCTTTCCCCCCCAAAGGCTGTTGGGTGATAAGGGAGTATGTTCCAGTGGAGCGGGCATGCATCTTATCCTCCGCAAGGTGCTCCAGCTTCATAATATACCCATAACCTACAGCCACCTTTTGGCTGAAAGGCTCCCCAGTTCTTCCATCTATCAGAGTGCATTTGCCCGTGTTTTCGTCAAAACCAATCCGAGCGTTCACCATCTCCCTTATCCTCTCGCAAACCTTCTCCCCATCAACCTCAGCCAGGCCCGTGCCCCTCGCTAAGGAAGCCACCTCTTCCTTTGGCAAAGCGTCTATTAACTTTCTGAGACTATCAAGCGTTGCCGCAAAAGTCTCGCCTACTTCCAACTTCTCAAGCATATTAGGGGCTATTTCCTCTAAAACCTCCTGTAGCTTTTCCCTTCTCATCCTATCCGTCACCCTGAACATATGTTTCTTTATTTCCTCTTCCTTGGGACCACGGAAAATCGGACAGACGAAAGAAACACCCTCGTTCTTACCTACCCAGCCGAGGTGTATCTCGTAGAGTTGCCCGATGTTCATTCTTGAAGGAACACCCAAGGGGTTAAGCACAATATCAACGGGTGTTCCGTCAGGGAGGTGTGGCATATCTTCCACAGGGAGTATCTTCCCAATCACTCCTTTATTTCCGTGCCTTCCGGATAGCTTATCGCCAACCATTATCGGACGAATCTGCGCCACATAAACCCTCACGAGAGCATTAACCCCTTGAGGAAGGGTATCTTCCTCCTCCCTTACAATCTCTGCGCCACACACCTCGCAGGAAAGCTTCTCGGAAGAGGGTTCCTTGCTGAAGATGTATTTTTTCTCACAGCGAGGGCAGAAATATTTGAAGCGGGAAAATACCTTAACATCCACCACTATTCCCTTTTCTCCGTGAGGCATCCTCAAGGATACATCCTTCACATCCTCGCCCGCCTTCCCGAAGAGAGCTTTCACAAGCTTTTCCTCCGGCGTTAATTCTCTCTGAGCCTTCGGAACAATCTTACCCACCAAGATATCGTGAGGACCAACCCTTGCCCCAATACGGATTATGCCGTTCTCATCCAAATCCTTGAGGCTTTCCTCGCCTACTTGTGGGATATCCCTCGTTATCTCCTCGTCCCCCAAAGTGGTCTTGCGGGTTGTCGCTTCATATTCCTCAATGTGAATTGATGTCAAAACATCCTCCTTAACCAACCTCTCGGAAATGACTATTGCATCCTCGTAGTTATAACCTTCCCAAGGCATATAGGCTATGAGCAAGTTAGCTCCCAGCGCTATCTCTCCCTTATCGCTGGAAAGGCTATCCGCAATGACTTGTCCCTCCCTCACCTTGTCGCCCTTATCAACGATTGGTCTATAGTGGATGCAAGTTCCCGCGTTGGAGCGACGGAAGTTATAGAGAGGGTAACGGTCCTCCTCTCCATCAAATCTCCTTATCACTATTTCCCTCGCATCCACCTTCTCAACGATTCCATCAGCTCTTGCGATTACCACTGCCTGTGAACTTTCCGCTACCTTCGCCTCCATCCCCGTCTTTATTATCGGTGCTTGAGGAATAAGGAGAGGAACCGCTTGTCTTTGATAATTAGCCCCCATCAAAGCTCGGTCTGCGTCGTCGTGTTCCAGGAAGGGAATTAGAGAGGCGGATAAGGAGAAAACCTGTTCAGGGGCAACCTCCATATACTGTGCCTTTTCCCTTTCCACTAAGGGGAACTTAGAGCCGAACCTCGTCAATATATATTTGTCCCTCAACCTTCCCTCCTCATCAACTTTAGCATCAGCGGGAACGATATAGGATTTCTCCTCCTCCTCAGGGTCTAAATAGACGATTTCTCCCGTCAATCTACCATTTTCTAATTTCCGATAAGGAGTGACGATGAAACCGTTCTCGTTAACCTTAGCGTAGCTGGTCATTGAAGTTATCAGACCGACATTTGGTCCCTCGGGCGTTTCAATGGGGCATATCTTCCCGTAGTGGGATGGATGGATATTGCGCACCTCCCAGCTAACGCTTCTCCTCGTGAGTCCTCCCGGACCAAGCACGGATAAGCGTCTCTTATGGGTTAGCTCGGAAAGCGGATTGGTTTGGTCCATAAATTGCGTCAGCTGACCAGTGGCGAAGAAAGCTTTAATCGCTCCCTCTAAGGGACGGGAGTAGATGAGCATCTCAGGTGTGATTCCCGCCTTATCTCTTGGAACGCTTCCCATCCTTTCCCTTATCGCCCTCTCCAGTTGAACGAAGTAGGGGCGTAGGAAAAGATGGAGAAGCTCCCCTACCGGTCTGACCCTCTTGTTCTTCAAGTGGTCTATATCATCCGGTTGAAACTCTCCCTCCTCATCGGAGGAAATCTTAACCATATATCTAGCTATACCAACGAAATCCTCCTTCGTTAGCCATCTCACATGGAGAGGAACATTTAGGGAAAGTTTTTCGTTAAGACGCCTCCTACCTACTTCCCCTAAATCGTAATGGCGTAAATCTCCCAAATATCCATAGAGGAGAGCCTCCGCTCCCTTTATATCCGCATGCCTTGCATCCCCCGCTCGCATCACCTTGTAGAAGGCCTTGAGGGCGTCCTCCTCCGATAAGGCTTTCCAAAGCACATCCTCGGAGAGCGTTTCCTCTATCTTCTTCGGAACCTCATAAACCACCAACCTATCCAACCCTAACTTCTCTATCTTCCTGGCAAGTTCCTTTTTCTCTATTTTCGTGAAGGCTAAAGCGATGACTTCCTCGCCCTTCTTGATATCCTCGCCCAGCCACTTGCCCAGCAGCTGGGAAGCCTCCGGCTTTTCAAGCACTATCCTCTTCCCAAAGAGCGCTATTAAATCCTCGGTCTTGCTTGTTGGAGCTGGGGGAGCAACAACTTTTATCACATCCTGCCTTTCCAAAGCGACCCTTGGCTCAATAGGCACGGGACCATCGTAATTGGACCTCCCCTTCAGCTCCTCTATCCTCGCCGCGATTTCCTCCGTTATCTCTTGCCCCTTCTCAACTATTACCTCCCCCGTGCGCCCGTCTATGACCATCTCGTTCGCTATACGACCAACCAGAAGTTCCTTTTTTACAGGTAGATATTCGCTATTTAAAGCACGAATGAGAAGGGTTATAGGGAAGCTCCTCGCCTTTCCTATGGTTACATAAATCGCCTCCTCTATCTTCAATCCAGAGGATTCCTCCCCTATCGTTTCTACCCATCTTCCTTCGGTGCGGAATCTTATCCAGGTTCCTTCTGAGGGGATTAATTCCCCTTTATAGGAAATCGCCCCTCCTTTCTTAACCCCCATTGAGGTATCAAAATATATACCAGGAGCACGAGTTAACTGGCTTACAACTATCTTCTCCGAACCATTTATGATGAAGGTTCCTCTGCTCGTCATTAAGGGGATATCGCAAAGATTTATCTCCTGTTCAGCTATCTCCTCTCCATATGTGTAGTTTATGAGGCGGAACTTCACATAAAGGGGAGCGTGATATGTAAGGGATTGTGCCCTGCATTCATCCTCCGTGTGGGGTGGGTCGCCGAGATAATAATCAACAAACTCAAGAACCATCGTCCCCGTGTAATCCCTTATGGGGAAGAAGGTCTTGAACAAATCCTTAAGACCTTTTTCCAAAAATTCCTGATAAGACTTACGGGGAACCTCTAAGAGGTCCGCTCTCTCAAGAAGAGAAACCTCTCTAACTTTGGTGGTTTGGATAGTTTCCTCAATACCCAAGTCTTTTCACCTCTTTATAAATTTTTTAGGTGAAAACAATGAAGAGCACCCCTCATAAAGAGAGGTAACTCGTTAGTAAGCGAGGAAATAAACACACAAATATTCATATTAACACATCACAGGATAAAGAGTCAACAGCGTGGCTTTCAGCATCCGCCAGGATAAATTAAATGACGATGGAAGATAACACACGAAATTATATTATAAACTCCATTAATCATATCGTCAAATTCTCCTCCTCATAGAAGCCAATTATATTAGACTGAAAATAGGGTCAAAATGTTTCAATATCTATCACAACTTTTAAAACTTCCTCCTTCCTCTCCCCACATAATCTTATCCAGTCCACAATCTCTTCCAATTTGATGCGGTGGCTAATCAACCTCTTTAGGTCTATTAACCCCTTGGAAACAAGCCTCTCCGCAAGCTCCATCATCCTTTGGCTTTCCTGAAAATCCGCTAAAACCCCTACTATATCCACACCCTTTGAGGAAAGCTTCATCGGAGTAAAGCTCGTTTTTTCCATAGGATGTCCATAAATCATATATTTCCCACCTGGCTTCAATATCTCCACCCCAATATCAATGAGATTCCCACCAGCGGAACCCGTAGTATCAATAACTACATCAACCTCCCCTATCCCCTTATACCATTCGGGTTCAAGGTTAGGGTTTATCGTTATATCAGCGCCGAGCTCTAAAGCTTTTAAAAGTCTTCTCTCATAAAGGTCAACCCCGATTATCTCCCTCGCCATAGAAAGCCTTATACATTGAATGAATATAAGCCCGATTGGTCCACATCCCAACACCATAACCCTATCCCCAGCTCTCATTCTAAGAGAGTAGATGCCCCGCAAAACCCCATAAAGCGGTTCCAGGAGGGTTCCCTCCTCATAACTCAGGTTCTCACTCAGCTTGGTGATAAATGTTTTTCTTGGTTTAATAGAAATAAATTCAGCAAAAGCTCCCTCCATTATACCTCCCCAGGCAACACGGTCTCCAACTTTTATACCCTTAACATTTTCCCCAACCTCAATTACCTCGCCACTTGCCTCGTGCCCCATTATGTGAGGGTATTTGAGACTGGGATTAATTTTTTGATACCACCCCTTGAACACATTGTAGTCAGTGGAGCCGCAGATTGATGCTTTGTGAATTTTAACGAGAATGCTTTCCTCATCCATAGCTGGGATGGGGACATCCTCAATTCTTAGGTCTTCCGGGGCGTGAAGTATAGCTGCTTTCATCCCAAATGTTCCCTTATGTATTTAATGTTTTTCCTCAAAATCTCCCAAATTCTTCGTTTTGTGGTGTGGGGTTCCAGCGAGAGGAAGCCACAATATCTCTCCTCTTTCATTGCCTGGAAAAATCCCTCGTAGTTTATCGCTCCCTCCCCCAAGGGAACGGAGAGATAAGCCGTATCTCCCGCTTTGCCACCAATCCAAATTTTCCTTCCTTCCTCCTCGTAAGAAGTGCCCTTGCCTTTGCCCTCTACTGTCCCAACCTTTCTCACATCCTTTAAATGAATGTAATTAATGAAATCTCTAAGCAGATGAAAAGCATAGGGGAAGGGTTCTTCCCCAGCCATATAGAAATTTGCGGGGTCAAAATTGATTTTCAGATTTGGGAAAGGAAGTTCCTCCATTATTCGTTTAAGCGAATGCGCCTCAGCGGTAGCATCGCCCGAGAATTCGTTTTCCAAGGCAAAGATTATGCTTTCCTCCTTAATGAAAGGCTTAATATTTGCCTTGAACAACTTTAAGCTTCTCTCATCACCACCGTAGTAAATAATTATCCTTCCCACCCGCAAGGCTTTACTTACCTCTATGCTTTTTTCAACCCTCAAACTTTCCAAACGACTGTTTTCTTTAACCGCTAAATGAGCCCAGCTGTTTATCGCTGAAACCCTTAAATTATACTTTGTAAGAAGTTCCTGCGTTTCCCTTAAGCCAGTCTCAAGAACCATCGGCGTTGGCAATTCAACATAATTTATATTCAGGGATGAGATAAGGGGGAAAATCCCCTCAAGTTTTTCCCCGTAAAACTCACCTACATTTACCGCTATTTCGGGAGCGAATATCACCTTAGGCAGTTAATCCCCTCTGGCGATAAATAGCCGAGCTTCCCTGATATCTTTTTGGCCGCCTCCGTTACGCCCCTTATAAACTCACCTATCTCCTCTTCGGAATGTTTGAAGAGTAGTGTAATTATCCCTATCGCCCCCACAAGGTCACAATTGGCATCAAATATTGGAGCGGTGACGCAAAGGACCCCCTCTCTATGCTCCCCTCTATCAAGGGCATAACCCCACTCCCTAATCCTTTCCAGCTCCTTCAATAAGGATTCTGGCTCCGTTATAGTGTTTGAGGTAAACTTATGCAATCCCTTTTCCCTTATGTATTCGGAAACGAATTCTGGGGAGGAATAAGCTAAAAAAATCTTTCCGCTTGCGGTGGCGTGGAGGGCGGGAACATCGCTTGGTGGAATGGCAAGGTTTATCTGGATATAGTTATTGCTTGGTAGCTCAATTATAGAATAGTCAACTCCCGCCTGGTAGGCTGCAACGGCCACCGTTTCGTTAAATTTGTCCCTCAATCTTTTCGCCTCGTGATAACTTGCGGTGAAGAGGTTTGTTCTTGCCAGGTAGCGGGAGACTATTCCCACCAAGCCTAATCCGATGCGATATCTCTCATCCTCTTCCTCAATGTAGCCAATCACCTTCATAGTGGCAAGGAGATGGTGAAGAGTGCTTGGATTGATGCCAAGCTCCCTACTCATCTCCTTAAGGGGCGCCCCCTCGGGATGTTCGGCAAGAAACCGAAGAATCTTTCCCATCTTCTCAACTGATTTAACTCTAACTTTTCCTTCAGGGAATCTCGTCCTTCTCCGCCTTCTTTCCATCTTGCCTCCTTCGTCATTTTGTTTTTTAATAATTATAATTCAATTTTTTGCTATGGAAAAGGAGGAAATCTTTTAACTATGCCAAAAGAATATATGACCCCTAAGGAGAGATGGTTAGCTGTTATTACCCATAAGAAGCCCGATAGGGTTCCCCTGGATTATTGGGCGACGGGCGAAGTAACGCAAAAACTTATGGAATATCTTCATTGCTCCAGCTTTGACGAGCTAGCGAGACGCCTGCATTTGGATTATGTTGTCACCGTTAGCCCAGCTTATGTTGGTCCACCCCTGCCTCCGGGAGAGGATATCTACGGTTGCAGGTATAAAGAGGTCAATTATGGAACCGGCGTATATTCTGAGTGCGTTTATCATCCCCTTGCCAATTATAACTCCGTTGAAGAGATAGAGAAGAATTACACCTGGCCAAGCGTGGATTGGTTTGATTACTCCGTTATTCCGAGGCAAATTGAGGGAAAGGAAGATTATCCGATTAGCGGTGGTGGCTCTGAACCATTTTTAATATACAAATATCTTCGTGGTCAAGAGCAAGCCTTTATTGACCTCGTTTTAAACCCGGATATAGTTCATTACTGCTTGGATAAGCTTTTTGAATTCGCCTATCAAAATACACTGCGCATTTACGAAACGATACCTGGGAAAGTAATGCTCACCTATGTAGCTGAGGATTTGGGCGCTCAAGAAGACCTTATGTATTCCCCTGAACATATCCGCACCTACCTTTTGCCGAGAATGAAAAGGATGATTGATTTAGCGCATCAAGCAGGAGCGTTCGTATTCCATCACAGCGATGGCGCAATCAGGAGAATCTTACCGGATATGGTATCCGCTGGTATTGATATATTAAATCCTATCCAATGGAGGTGCAAAGGTATGGATAGAAGGGAATTGAAAAAGGAGTTCGGAGATAAAATTGCTTTCCACGGCGCAATGGATAACCAATGGACATTGCCCTTCGGCACTGTGGAAGATGTTAGGAAAGAAGTGAGGGAGAACATAGATATCCTGGGTGAAGAAGGAGGTTATATTCTCGCTCCCTGCCATAACCTCCAGCCAGTAACGCCCTTAGAAAACATCGTAGCGATGTATGAGGAAGCTTATAATTACGGGTGGTATTGAAGATGCGCTACGAGGATTACCCTTTCCCCTTTTTCGGTTCGGAAAAGAAGGAGATTCTTGCCGAAAGCGATTACTACTTCAGGAAGATGGGGATAGAAAAGGGAAAACATATAGTTGATTTCGGTTGCGGACCAGGGGTTTTTACTATTCCGATAGCAAGGTTCATAGGAAAAGAAGGCATTGTATACGCAGTTGATAAAAACGAAGGATATCTTAAGGATTTGGAACAAATGGCAAAGGAGGAAGAACTGGAGAACATTAGGATATTGAAAGTGGAAGACGAAGGGAATATACCCCTTCCATCAGCCTCCGTGGACATCTTTCTCCTATTTGATGTGCTTCATCATTTAAATTGGGGGAAAATTTTCCCGGAGGTGAAAAGGATAATAAAGCGTGAGGGGAAAATCTGTGTTTATCCTCATCACCATTTAGATAGGGAGCAATTGGGAGAGGCGTTAAAGCCATACGGGCTTCGTCTAAAAGAAAAATTGAAAAACATTATATTTATTTTCCTTGTTGACGAGAAGGTAAAGGGAAGTTAAAATTATAAATGTCTAACCTTCTGGTGCCCATAGCGGAGGGGAAACACCCGGTCCCATTCCGAACCCGGAAGTTAAGCCCTCCAGCGCCGAAGATACTCACGAGGGGACTCGTGGGGAAAATAGGTCGGTGCCAGGAGGTTAGACTTTTTATTGCGATTTGAACACTGCTCTTATAAGAAAATACTCCGCCGTGTTCCTCGTCCCTCTGTCCTCAAACCAGCTCTTATTGTAAGAAATCACGAGGTCAACATTTGGATTGAGATTATAAATTCCCTTTAATTCCAACATACTATTGCAATTCTTAACCGTTTCCAAACCGAACCACTTGTAATTCTTTATATCTAATGTTCCCATCAAACCAAATTTGCTATGGGGTTGTCCATTTAACTGAAGGAGAAGGGATGGCATTTCCCCCACATTCTGTCTAAAAGCCGCTGACGCTATCATCCTGTTCTGCAGGAACCTTTTGCTTAATTGGGAAAGTAATCCTTCCCTCTTCTCCGTGTTCAGGTTAGCGGGGCTTACCTCGTAGTAGGAATCATAGTAAGAAGGAACGAATTTATCTCCATAAAACAAAAGCTGATTGCTCCATTCCCAACCCTTCTTTCTGAAGAGAATTCCCAAAGAAGCACCAGCTCCATAATCCCTCAGTTTCGCCCATTCGCAAGTAGCATAAAGACCGATTTTGTGGAGTGGAATCTCAAAATCAAATGCATAAGCTCCTTTGGCTTGTCCCAAAGGGATTTGCGACCTATCGTCCCAGACAATTGTCGCCCCTATATTGCTCTTTCCAATCGCCCCTCGCAGACGAATCATTCCCAACTCCTTAGGTGTGAGGAGAAATTGAAGGTTGTTGATTGGGGAACCAAGGCGTCCATAATAGCATCTTTGGTCAAGGGATGTATATTGATTAACCAGAAGCCCATAGCCGAATGTCGCTTTCACTATTGGGCTGTATCTCAAAAATATAGTTTTCTTGCTATACTCCATAAAACCAATCCTAAGAAAACCTTTCTTCTTCTCCGGCACATCCCCTCTTGAATCATAGGAAACATTCACATCGATCCCTCCCCTCAATGCTCCCACTTTAAAAGCTTGCTTCATTACTGTTTCCATTGCCTGTTTTTGCCCGAATCCCATCTCGCTTACCCCCTCGTATTTTATCCCCTCGCCTACCGTTGGATATGCCTTCTCCCCAACAAAAACAACTTCATCCGCAAATAGAGGAAAGGATAAGAGCAATATCGCTAAAATAATCCTCATATCTTAAGACCTCCTTTACTATCTTCGAGCCTTTTAAAGCCAAGCGATTCGTAAAGCCTTATCGCTACTTTCCTGTATTCTTGCGTTTCAAGTATCGCTTTTTTAGCTCCCTTTCCTTTTAAATATTTGAGCACCGCTATAACTATCGCCTTACCCAATCCCTTCCCCCTGTGCCCCTCCCTCACTCCCACCCAGTGGACTCTTCCCACTTCCCTGTTGCCAGGTTCATCAAACCAACCTAAACCAGTTGCCACATATTCTTGAGGATTTATTATAAAAATCAAACCTTCAGGGTCAAATTGGGGTTGGGAAGCGAAAACCTCCTTGAATTTCTCAATAGTCCAATTGCTTTCGGGGAAAACATCCCTCATCAGTTCCACCCAGATTTTCTCATCACCATCCTCAAATTTTTTAAATTCATATCCTTCGGGAAGGACGATTTCCTCCAAATCATCCAAATCTTCCTTTAACATTATTATATTCACTGCATCCAAACCCATTCTCCTCCTTCACTTTCCCAAAAGCACCCAGATGCCAAGAGAAATGAACAACGACCCCGCAACGATTTTAATGTATTTAGTAGGCAAAGAAACAGCTAAACACCTACCGATTGCTACCGAAATAACCGTAGCAAGCGACAAGCCGAGGATAACACCCACATATACCAACAGGGGCTTATGCTTGGTGGCAAAGCACATAGCCGCAACTTGCGTTTTATCGGCAAATTCCAAGAGAAAGATAGTCCAAATTATCGCTAACAAGTCCTTTACCATAGCCAGAAACCTCCTTTTATTTTATAATATTTTCTAAATGAGCATCCATTTGTCAATATTAACTTTTCTTGTTTCCTTGTTAGCTGGTTTAATCGGTTCCCTTCTCGGCTTGGGAGGCGGTATTATAGTAACCCCTTTTTTAACCCTCGTCGCTCACATAGATATTCGCCACGCTATTGGTGCTACCCTCATTTCCGTAATAGCTACATCAAGCGGTTCCGCCGTTGCCTATTTAAGGGAAAGGATAACTAACATAAGAATAGCTATGTTTCTGGAAATCGGAACTACATCGGGAGCCCTCACAGGGGCGATTATAGCCACATCTATAAAGCCGAATATCCTTTTTATCATCTTCGGTATCGTGATGCTATATTCCTCTGTTCAGATGTTCAAAACAAGAAAACAGGAACTCCCCAAGGAAGTCAAGGCAAGTCCCTTAGCAAAGGCTTTAAAGCTAAACGATTCCTATTACGACGAGGCATTAGGTAGAGAGGTTGTATATGAGGTCACCGGCGTTGGGCAGGGGATATCCACGCTCTTCATCGCGGGAATCGTTTCCGGACTTCTTGGATTGGGGGCAGGGGTTTTCAAGGTTCTTGCAATGGATACTTTTATGCGACTTCCTATGAAGGTATCTACCACAACGAGTAACTTTATGATTGGCGTGACAGCTGCCGCAAGCGCCGGCTATTATCTCGCTCACGGCTTTATAGACCCCTTTATCACCGCTCCTGTCGCCTTAGGGGTTCTTATTGGGGCAATGTTCGGAACAAGGGTTTTGTTCAAGATAAGGAGCACAACGATACGGCTTCTATTTGCCCTCGTTGTCTTATTAATAGCCATCAGGATGATTATTCAAGGGTTGTAAAAAATGGAAAAAATAAGAAACGAAAGATTTGAATTGATTCTTAGTTATGTTCTTTTGATTGGCGTTTCCCTTAGCGCATTGCTTATTTTCATAGGCATAATTCTATCCTACCTCCATCATTTACCTGTTCAGCGGGATGTTCTTTCCCTCTTGAAACAAGGGGCGCATTATAAGGGCTACTTAATCCTCGCCCTTGGATTTATTCTCCTTTTAGCCACACCTATAATGAGGGTGATTTTCTCTATGTTCCTTTTCCTTCTCTACAAGGATTGGACATATGTTTTGATTAGCCTGCTTGTCTTGATAATTTTGATAACAAGCATCGTTCTCGGAGGGCTGGGCGGTAAAGCGGTGGGACCTTAAAGTTACTCAACGACCAGGCTGACAAGACGCTTTGGAACTACTATGAACCTCCTCAGCTTCTTCCCTTCAAGATATGGTCTTAGCTTCTCAAGTTTTAGAACTGTTTCCTTGATTTCCTCCTCGTCCGCCTCCGCGGATACCTGCACCGCTGCCCTCACTTTACCGTTAACTTGAACCGGAAGGGTAAGCATCTCCATCTGCAGGAGCTCTTCCTCCCAGCTTGGCCACTCCTCTAAATAAATGCTCCTATCTTTCCCCAGCTTCGCCCACATCTCCTCGCAAATGAAGGGAGCAAATGGGGCAAGAAGCCGAATCAACATCTCCAACCCCTCACTGAAGCTGACTTTCCATTTCTCGTCCTTGTTTTCCTCCTGCGTCCAATCTAATAAGGAAGAAACGAACTCCATCAAACTTGAAACAGCAGTATTGAAATGGAACCGCTCAATGTCCGTTGATACCCTTTTTATCGTCAAATGCGTTACCCTCCTCTTGTCTTTATCCCCCACTGCCTCTATCTTTTCCCGCCAATCCGGAACAAACAAGAAGAGGTTCTCCTCAAACAAGCGATATACCCTGTTTAGAAAACGGAAAACTCCCTCCACACCACGCTCGTTCCACTCCGCATCCTGCTCGGGAGGACCGATAAAGAGAATATAAACCCTCGCCGTATCCGCCCCATACCTATTGCAAATCTCCTCAGGCGTTACTACATTCCCCCTTGACTTGGACATAGCGCTTCCACCCAGGGTAATCATTCCCTGCGTGAAGAGCCTGAGGAAAGGCTCGGGGAAGGAAACGAGCCCTAAATCATATAAGAATTTCGTGAAGAAGCGGGAATAGAGAAGGTGAAGAACCGCATGCTCTATACCACCGACATATTGGTCAACAGGCATCCAATACTCAACCGCTTTTTTATCAAAAGGCGCCTTATCTTCCTTCGGGCTGGTGAAGCGAAGAAAATACCAGGAGGAGTCAACAAATGTATCCATAGTGTCCGTCTCTCGCCTTGCCTCGCTGCCACAATAGGGACATCTTGTGTAAGGGAAGGAATGGTGACGGGCAAGGGGGGAAGGACCAGTGGGAAGGAAATCTACATCCTCGGGCAAAAGAACGGGAAGCTGTTCCTCTGGGACAGGAACTATCCCGCATTTAGGACAGTAAATCATCGGTATGGGAGCACCCCAGTATCTTTGACGGGATATGCACCAATCCCTTAATTTGTAATAGATTCGCCTTCTCCCTATCCCCTGTTCCTCTGCATATCTTATTATCGCCTCCTTCGCTTCCTCAGACCACATTCCATTGAATGGACCCGAGTTCACTTGAACGCCCGGCTCAACATAAGCTTCCTCCATCGTCTCCACATCAAGGGAATCATCGGGCGGTTGGATAACTACCTTTATCGCAAGATTGTATTGACGAGCGAATTCCAAATCCCTCTGGTCGTGAGCAGGGACAGCCATAATCGCTCCCGTTGCGTATTCGTAGAGGACATAATCAGCTGTCCAGATGGGGATTTCCTCCCTCGTAAAGGGATTGAGGGCATAGCAGTTGAGGAAGATTCCCTCCTTCTTCTTCTCCATAGCGGTCCTCTCTATCTCGCTTACCACTTTAACCCTTTCAATAAATTCCCTTACCTTTGATTCCAAAGAAGTTCCTTTTACCAATTGCAATGTCAGGGGATGCTCAGGAGCCAAGACGAGGAAGGTAGCGCCGTAAATTGTATCGGGACGAGTGGTGAATATCGGTATGGAGATGTCCTTCCCTATAACGGGAAACTCCACCTCTAACCCCTCGCTTTTACCTATCCAGTTTCTCTGCATAATCTTTACTCGCTCAGGCCAATCGGTGAGTAGCTCCAAATCGTTCAGGAGGCGTTCGGCATAAGCTGTAATACGGAAGAACCATTGCTCAAGGTCCTTTTTCACAACGGGCGTATCGCAGCGTTCACATCTTCCACCTTTTACTTGCTCATTAGCGAGAACGGTCTGGCAGGAAGGACACCAGTTAACGGGAGCTTTTTTTCTATAAGCGAGATTGTTTTTGAAGAGCTGGATGAAGAACCATTGCGTCCACTTATAATAATCCGGTGTGCAAGTGGCTATCTCACGGGACCAATCAAAGGAAATGCCCAGGAGGTCGAATTGACGCTTTATGTTGGCAATGCAGTCAAAGGTCCACTTTTGAGGGTGTATGCCCTGTTTGATAGCGGCGTTCTCAGCAGGTAATCCGAAGGCATCCCACCCCATAGGGTGGAGGACATTGTAGCCTTTTGCCACTCTATAACGGGCGACGACATCCCCAATCACATAATTCCTCACATGCCCCATATGGAGGTAGCCTGAAGGGTAAGGAAACATATCAAGATAATAGAATTTGGGTTTAGAAGGGTCTATGCGTGTAGCATAGATATCCTCTTCCTTCCATCTACGGCGCCATTTTTCTTCAATTGATTTGAAATCGTAGGGCATAGGGAATACCGAATATAAATTATAGCGAGAAGGGAAAGAACGCCAAACAAAAATTCTGTGGGCGGAGAAATTTCTCCGCCCACAGAAAACCATACTTAGCTCCTCGCTAAACTCCGCTTACCAATCCGCTGGATAAGTATATCCGCCGTTAGGCCAATCCGTCCAAGGTCCCGAAGTGGGATGTATCTTCAATAAACCGTTCTGATAATCCGCAACGAAAGCTCTATTGGACATCCACTTCACATGCCCGTCAGCAAACAGGATGTTTATCCCCTTGCTATGCGCATCGTGTTTATAATCGTGAGCTTCAATTACCCTGCCCGGCATCCAGCTCCAGTCGCAGATCAGGCCAGCAACGGCGTCGGATACGGACAATGTCTTAGCAGGCTCGGGAACTTGCGCGAGGGAAGTGCCATAGTGGAGGACTTCGTTCATTCCGTAGCTTAGCCCAGCGGGTGGATAAGGTGTATCGGGTCTCCCGCTATCCCTTCCAGCCCACCACCAAGTATTCCAAACATCCCCATCGCTGGGGCAGACGAATACCTGCCAGTTCTTGATGTAAGGCTGCAGCAGATAGGGGAAAAGCTCTCCGTGATGTTTACCATCTGGGCTCCATACAAAATAGGGATACCTTTCGTCCCAGTCCTGAGTGTACATTGCGATAGCGTTGCCTATCTGCTTAAGGTTGCTCATACAGGAGGCTTTTCTCGCCGCCTCCCTTGCACGGGAGAAGACTGGGAACAGAATCGCCGCCAGAATAGCGATGATAGCTATGACCACGAGGAGCTCTATCAAGGTAAAACCGCTTCGTCGCATCTCGTTCACCTCCTTTCTTGGGAATTTCAATAATAATTATAGCCAGAAAAAATGTCAATAAAGTGTCAGAATTATGATGGGATAAAATTAAAACTAAATTAAAAAGGGTGCCCCTTTAGGGGCACCCTTTCTTTACCCTTTTATCATCGCCTCAAATTCCCTCGGCTCCTTTACCCTGCTCAACGCCTCCTCCTTCGTTATTATCCCCCTCTTCACCAACTGCGCTAAATGCTGGTCCAATGTCATCATCCCCTGCTTCATCCCCGTCTGTAAAAGGGACCCTATCTGGTAGTTCTTCTGGTCCCTTATCAATCCCCTTACACCAGGCGTCCCCACTAATATCTCAAAAGCAGCTACCCTTCCCCTCCCATCCGCTCGCTTCACCAGCGTCTGGCAGATTATCCCGATTAGATTAGATGCCAGCTGAGTCCTAATCTGCGGCTGCTGAGTGGGCGGGAAAATATCAATCACCCTGTCCACAGTCTGCACCGCATCAGGGGTATGCAGGGTGGAGAAAACGAGATGCCCCGTCTCCGCTGCTATCAAGGAAAGGGCTATCGTTTCAAGGTCCCTCATCTCTCCCACCATTATAACATCGGGGTCCTGGCGAAGAACATATTTGAGAGCATTGGCGAAAGATAATGTGTCCGTTCCTACCTCTCTTTGGGATACTAATCCTTTCTTATCGTGATGAATGAATTCCACAGGGTCTTCAACCGTAACTATGTGAAGGGGGAAATTGCTGTTTATATAATCTATCATCGCTGCAAGAGTGGTTGACTTACCTGAACCTGCGGGTCCTGTTACGATTACCATCCCTCTGGGACGCTCGCAGAAGCTCTTCACAACCTCGGGTATCCCTATTTCCTCCATACTCATTATGTGGTAGGGAATGAGGCGGAAAGCTGCACCGACATTTCCCCTTTGAATGAATAGGTTCACACGAAAACGGGCAATACCGGGCGCCTCGTAGGCAAGGTCAAGCTCCCATTCCTCCTCAAACCTTCTCCTTTGCTCCTCCGTGAGGATGGAGAAGGTGAGCTCCCTCACCTCTTCCGAGGAGAGAGGCGCCCTCTCGTCGGTGTAAAGGTCGCCATAGATGCGGAAGATGGGAGGAGTTTCCGCTTTCAATATGAGGTCTGAGGCGTCTCGCTCCTTCACCTCTTGAAGGAGCTCGTGCATTTTATCTATCGGCTTCATTTTTCTCACCTCCCAATTTTTTCTTTAGGCTCTCACGGGGCGAACCGCCTTCGCTCTCTGTTCAAACTCAGCGGGATTCTGCGCCTTCGCCATAGCGGCTTCATAGGTCACAAGACCCGCTTTGTAAAGCTCCAAAAGGTGCATATCCATTGAGAACATCCCATACTCCGTTCCCGTTTGGAGGAGGGAATAGATTTGGTGAGTTTTCCCTTCCCTGATGAGGGAACGAATGGAAGGGATAGCGATAAGAACCTCAACCGCTGCTATTCTCCCTGGCTTATCCGCTCTGGGTAGAAGGGACTGTGAGATACAAGCAACAAGGGTCATAGATAACTGGGTTCTTATCTGCTCCTGCTGTTCGGGAGGGAAGACATCAATTATCCTGTCAACCGTTTGGGGGGTATCAATGGTGTGGAGTGTGGAGAGAACGAGGTGTCCTGTTTCAGCAGCTCTTATAGCCAAGCTAATCGTCTCAAGGTCTCTCATCTCTCCCACGAGGATGATATCCGGGTTCTGGCGGAGTATGTGGCGGAGGGCGTGGGCAAAGGATTTCGTATCCTGTCCGACCTCTCTCTGCTCAAATATGCTCAATCTGTCCTGAAAGAGGAATTCAATTGGTTCCTCAATCGTGATTATATGGGCACGCTTATTGAGATTTATATGTTGGAGCATTGCAGCAAGGGTGGTGGATTTGCCCGAGCCGGTAGGACCAGTAACGAGCACCAATCCCCTGGGACGCATAGCGATTTGTTTGAGAACTTGTGGCAAAAGGAGCTCATCTATTGTCTTTATGTGGAAGGGAATCATCCTCATAGCTGCTGCGATGTGACCCATCTGCCTGTAGACATTCACCCTGAACCTCGCTAAGCCAGGGATATGATAGGCAAGGTCCAACTCCCATTGGCTTTCAAACCTTTTCCTCTGCTCGGGAGAGAGAATAGAGTAGATGAGGTCATAAGCATCCTCGGGGCTAAGGGGAGGGAGATTAGTTTCCACAAGGTCTCCGTAGATACGAATCACCGGGGGGCGTCCTACCTTCAAGTGCAGATCAGATGCATCTCGCTCAACTGTCATTTTCAATAAATCATCCAATGAATAAGGGTAAGCCATAAAAATGGCACCTCCTTTTTATCCTTTTCGCAAAATCTGCCGCATCTCGGAAAGAACTCCCGCATTTGCGAGTGCTTCCTCTTCACTAATATACCCTTCTTTGTAAAGCTTGTAAAGGGCTTGGTTCATCGTCTGCATACCCCAAAAACCACCTTCCCTAATAAGGTCATATATGTGTCCAAATCTCCCTTCTTCAATATATTTTGAAACCGTTGGCGTGCAGACCAGCACTTCCACGGCGGGAACGAGCCGTGATTTATCAACCGTTGGTATGAGCTTCTGGGAGAGAATGGCTCGCAAAGAGCCCGCGAGACGCATAGATATCTGGGGCTTATCGGGAGGTGGAAACATATTCACAATCCTGTCAAGCGTCTCAACCGCGGAGGCGGTATGAACGGTGGAGAAAACGAGATGCCCCGTCTCAGAAGCGGTTAGAGCGACATTGAAGGTCTCTATATCTCTCATCTCACCGATAAGGATTACATCGGGGTTTTGCCGAACAACGCGCCGCAAAGCTTCCTGGAAAGAAGCTGTATCTATCCCTACCTCCCTTTGGCTTATAACCGCCTTCTTATCCTCATAAATATACTCTATCGGTTCCTCAATTGTCACGATGCTACAGGGTTTGTTCTCGTTTATATAACTAATCATCGCAGCAAGCGTTGTGGACTTACCACATCCTGTTGGTCCTGTGACCAACACAAGCCCTTGACGAGTGAGAGCTATATCCTTGAGAACCGCAGGGAGCATTAATTCCTCAAAAGAAGGAACCCGCAGGGATATAACGCGAATCACCATCCCAATGCTCCCTCTCTGATAATAACCGTTTACCCTAAACCTCGCCACTCCCTCCCAGCTGAAAGCCATATCTATCTCGTGGGTGCGGTTTAGCTCCTCCCATTGCTCGTCATTCATTATCTCCCTTGCGAGCTGGGCTGTATCCTGCGGAGTAAGCGGAGGGCAATCTTCAAGGAACTGCACAGTGCCAGTAACCCTCAAGGCGGGAGGGCTGCCAGCTTTTATATAAATATCCGAAGCTTTTCTCTCCACTCCTATCTTTAAAATGTCAAATGCCTTCAAGCTTATCATTTCTTCTTTCTCCTCCTTCCCCAAATCATTAGGAAAGCTCCGATAGAGAATAAGAATAAAAGGGAAGAAATGAAGAAGCGCCATTTCTCCCAAGAAGATGAGAGAGACACTGGTGTGGTAGTCTCGCTTTTGCGCATAACTTCATAATTGAATGTATTCATTCCTAAATTCCTAATGATAACATCCTCGTTTTCATAATGCAAGGGAAGAGAGTTTTCAATCTGCCTTAGCGGAAAAAGAACGATACGAAGGGTATGCATATCGGGAAAGGCGTTGATAAGAAGCTGTAGATACTGCCTATCTTCCCTGAAAACTTTCCCACCTTTAAGGGAAAAATGCGCGCTGGTGCGGTCTTCCTCGTTTCTAATATTTAAAACCTCAACCTTTCCTCCACTCAATTTAGCGAGATTCTTCACATAATTTTCAACCTTTCCCTTGGAGACAAGAGAGGAAAAGGCAATGCCAACATCCTCTCCACCTCTAAGGATAGAAACTACTATCACCACATCTGGGATTTTCTGTTGGGAAAGAAGAGGTGAGAAAAGAAGAAGTGCCAAAGAAAAATAAAGACCTCTCATATCTCTCTTAAAAAGGAAAGGACTTTCCTGAGGACCTCCTCTCTATTTTGCTTAGTGAGCCAAAAGACAACCGTATCCGCCCTCTTTCTGATGGAGTTTAGGAATGGGTCCTCTCCCCTGTGGAGAGTGGCAAGAACTGGCTTCGGGCAATCCAAAGCCCGCAAAGTAGCTTGGCGGAAGAGGGGAGAAAGAAGCTCCATTTTTCCTATCTCGTCTATCACTATCAAATCCTTATTGGCAATCGCATCTTCTATAGATTGAACGGCGATTTTCTCCAAGTCAAGCAAGTTTATATAATAGTTTCCAAAGCGAAGGGATGTGGGAATGCGCTTGTGGGCAAGAATTCCTTCCTTCCCATCAAGGGTCTTAAGGGAAAATCCCACTCTCTCACCTCCTTCCCTTATCTCCTCGCTTACAAATCCTCCCACTGACAAGGGAATTTGGGAGAGAATGGCTTTTAGGAGGGAGGTTTTCCCCACACCGGGCATCCCAGATATCATTATGTTTTTCTTTTCCATAATTTAAAAATGGTGGAGCTGGTGGGACTCGAACCCACGACCTTTTCCATGCCAAGGAAACGCTCTCCCCCTGAGCTACAGCCCCACCGTTTAATAATTATAATGGTAAGAAACCACTCGTCAATTAAATCTTTATGATTCCTTCCAGATTCTCACCCTTCTATAAGGTTCCACCCCACTGCTCTCGGAGCGCAACCCGTAAGCTTGGGCAAGTTGATGTTGAAGGTGGCGAATATAGGAATTCTGGGGCGATAACTCCACCGGCTCACCCGTAGCCAAAACATGCGCTATTGCCTGCTCGGTCTCCCTTAAAGCCCTCTCCTCGGCTGCCATCTCCTCTTCCTGGAAAATCTGCTTCAGCTTGCTCGCTATCTGGGAATAGGTATTTGATTTAACCGTGTGAATAGGTATGCCGAGTTTCTCCGCCTCCCCCAATCTCCCCTTGCGCAGGTGAGCGCTGAGAGTCAATATCACATCAGCTTCCCTGATGTTCTTCGTTATGAGAGCAGGTAGATGGAAATCCCGCAAAGCCTTCTCCAACCTATTCCTGCTCACCCCATAGGGGAAGATTCGCTTTGGACGGGAGGGAAGGGAAGCGGGAAGCGACACCTCTTCTGGAGATTGCAAAACCTCTATCTTGCCCTCGGGATTCCTCATCCTTATCTCGGGACGAGGGGGAATTCCCCTTAGCATATCGTCCACCGTCTTTGCTACATCGTGATGAATGGCAAGTCTATTCATATCCATTATCTCTATGACGATGTCAAATGTAGGGGGAGCCTTGCGCTCCATTATCGTTTTCTGCGTTCCTCTCCTCTTGGATTCCTCATCGCTAAGCGTCACAACTTGCACCCCACCTACAAGGTCGGAAAGAGTGGGATTGAGGAGCAGATTCTCCAAAGTGTTCCCGTGAGCTGTCGCTATAAGCTGAACACCTCGCTCGGCGATTGTGCGAGCTGCATAAGCTTCCTGCTCCGTTCCTATCTCGTCTATCACTATCACTTCCGGCATATGATTCTCCACCGCTTCTATCATCACCGCATGCTGAAGCTCTGGAAACGGCACCTGCATACGGCGTGCACGCCCTATCGCCGGATGAGGGATATCACCATCTCCCGCTATCTCATTGGAGGTATCAACAACAATGACCCTCTTATGAAACTCATCGGCGAGCACCCTCGCTACCTCCCTCAATTTGGTTGTCTTGCCCACTCCCGGACGCCCCAGAAGAAGGATATTCTTCCCCGTCTCTATTACATCCCTTATGATGTCTATCGTTCCATAGACAGCCCTCCCCACCCTTAAAGTGAGACCTATTATCTTGCCATCTCTGTTCCTGATAGCGGAAATCCTATGGAGTGTGCCGTTTATACCCGCCCTGTTGTCCTTGCCGAATGCTCCTATCCTTGATACGACCCATTCAATGTCCTCGTAGGAAACCTTCTTCCGCTCCGCCCAGATGACCGTGCTATCAGGAAAGCGAGCCTCCACCTCCCTCCCATAATCCAAGATAACCTCCAATAAGTCCTCCAAATTGGAAAAGCCCTCCAGCCACTCCTTAATATCGGGAGGGAGCACAGCAAGAAGCTCCTCCATATTGTCAGTGATAGTTTCTTCCTTGAGGGTTGTGAACTTCTTAGGGAGCATTTCCACCTCCTAATAACACTTTTTGTGAGAGGGATAGGCGCTTTATCGCTTCCTCTTCCTTCTGCGCCTCCTTAGCGAGACCATATTGCTTGAACTTTTCCTTCAGCTCGGTGTGAATAATTATATCGGGTCCCGCATAACGAGCAGCATTCAAGAATTGTTGTAATGCCTCTTTTTTCTTTCCCTTCTTCTCTAAAAGCAGACCCCAGCGGTAATAGGCATCGCTGAAGTATGCCGAGGAAGCCACCCTTTCATAAAGCCTCAAGGCATCATCCTCCTTCCCCTCTCTCTCGTATACCCTTGCAAGCAGGTAGAGAAGATTGGGGTCATCAGGATAGATTTGCAATGCTTTCCTGATGTCCCGCTCAGCAGATTTCCAGTCATTCCTTTGAAAATCCCCTGCTACTTTTATCATAGGGTCGTATATTTGTATGTTTGCCTCGCTTTCCAATTTGCTTAGGTAATCGTTCAGGGCGGTTTGTTTCTTCATCTCCTCATAATCCTTCAAAAGCTTTTGCTTGTTTTTCTCATAATCTTTGGGAAGATTAGTTCTCTCATCCTCCAACTTCAATACATAAATTGAACCCCCTAAATTAGCTATCGTTAAATCGCCCTTCTTCAAACCCTTGAGCTTTTCCCTCAGGCTCGGAGGAAGCATCTCCAATGGCAACCAACCCATATCATCTTTTTTCTGTTTTTCCTTTTTGGCTAAGGCGGAGAAATCCTGCCCTTTTGCTTCCTCCATTATTCTCTTGGCTTTCTCTTCACTATCAACTTTTATCCCTCGCAAATGCACTTCCCTATAGGAAGCTTTCAAATCTTCCTCCGATACCTTCACCCTTGAGGCTACCGCCTGCTCCAGCTTCTTCAACTTCAGCTCACGCACAATCGCTTCCCTCTGACCCTCCAATTCCCTCCTAAGCGCCTCCCTCATCGCTTTCTCATCTGAAATCTTCTTTCCCTTCTTAGCCTGCTCAATCTCCTTACTAATTATCTCGTTGATGTAATCGTCTACCTCCTTATCCGATACCTTTATCCTTTCCCTCTTAAACGCTTCATTTAAGATTATATCCTTTATGAGGTCATTTAAAATCTTTTGGCGAAGGAAGATTTGCCCCTCCGGACCGCTCGTGAAGGGATATTTCTCCCTCTCATCGGAGAATATCCTCTCAAAGGTCTGCCTGTCTATCTTCACATTCCCTACCTTTGCTACATAGCCTCCCATCCCCTCTTGCCCGAAAACACCCGGACCTCTCCAGGAGAAATAAGCAGGAATGGAGAGGAAAAAGAGACCAGCGAGTATCCAGCTCGCCACTTTTATCCTCTTCTGCACCGTCTTTCTAATCTTGCTTATGGACATACTTTCCCTCCTATTCCTCAATCAATAAAGGCAGAAAGCCTCTTCAAAGAAATGCGTGAGGCTTCCTTGGGCGGAGATATATGGGTCTCTAACGAGATTACTCCAGCAAAGCCATCTTCTTTTAAGGCACGGAGCTGAGCGGGAAAATCTATCTCGCCTTCCCCTATGAGCGCCCACTCAGGTTGCTTGCTCTCCGGATTTAGACGGGCGTCTTTTATATGGATATGCACAACTTTTTCCTTCACTGCATTATAGCCCTCTGGATAGGGGACCTCCCCAGCGAAGAATGCGTTCCCGGGGTCCCAGATCACCTTCAAATAGGGCGAACCAACAAAGGAGAGAAGGGAAGCTGTCTCCCTTCCCGAACCAGCAAAACAGGAATGCTCGTTCTCCAAGGCTAAAATCAACCCTTCTTTATGCGTCTCTTCAGCAGCCTTTCGCAAATAGGGAGCTATTCGTTTGTAAATTTCCTCGTTTGGCTCGCAAACTCGCCAGAAAGAGAAAGTCCTTACTATCGGGGCGTTGAAGAAATGGGCAAGCTGAAGGGAGCGCTTTAAAATCTCCCACTGCTCATCTAAGGGGCGTTCCCTGGCGAGGTGAAGGTCGCCCTTGGGCTCTTCTTCCTGAAAAAGATGGCATTTAAACAGCGGGGAAGCAATGCAGGAAACCTTCATTCCCGCTTTCCGGAGGATTTCCCTCGCCTTTTCCAGCTCCTTATCCTCCATATCAAGGATATTACGACCCCAAATAGAACGCAGTTCGGCGTATTGGACACCGAACTCAAGCATTACCTCTATTGCTTCCTCTAAATCTTGCGAAATCTCATCCGTAAAACAACCTAATTTCAGCGTTTAAACATCACCTACTTTTTTAATTGTAATTATGGAGTTTACTGACGAATTCGTCAAACATCAGCATAATACCATAAAGAAGTTAGCGGAAGCTCTTATTTAGAGGTAATTTCAATTCTATAAAAGAGAAAGAGAGAGGATGCACAAATACAATAGATAGAAATAAAAGATGTAAAGAAGAAACCTTCTAAGCTTATACAACCCAGCGTTGAAAAGAAGGGAAAAGGAGCATAAAGCGGGATAAAGGTATCTTCCCTGCGCCTCAAAGAAATAGAGATTGAACCTTACAAAGGAGAGAAGGAGAAAAAGAAAGGAGAAAACCAATAAGTAAATGCGGTCCTCTTTTTCCCTCTCTTCCCTTAAAAGCTTTAGCACCCCACATATAGATAAAACGAGGAAAATAACGAGGAAAACATAGTATAGATTGGAAAGGAAGCGTAGCCTTAAGAGGGGGGTCCAGAAGCTTGCGAAGCCAGTTGTAAACACTAAAAGCCAGTATCCTCCCCAGCTCAATCCCCTTTCCAAAAAGTAAGAGGGATGCGGACTTGTTGCAAAAGCCTCCTGGAAGACCTTCCAGCCGAGAAAATCTCCGTATAGAAGCTTATTTCTTATAAACCACCAGCTAGTGAGGAGAAGAACTGGTAAGAGAAAATAAATCGCCTTCCTCCCTGTTTTCCTCCAATCGCTTTCCCCTCGCATTGAAAGGATGAGCGATAGAAGCGCCGCCAGTATCAGAACGATGCAACTTGATTTCGCCAAAATAGCGCCTCCTGTTGCTATCCCTCCCCATAGCCAATCCTTTTCTTCTTCACCCAAAAGAAAAAAGAGGGAAAGCGAGAATAGCGCCTGCGCCAAACTATCGTTTGTGAAGCCAGAGGCAATCGCTATATTTCCCGGCAGAAAAAGGACAAACGCACAGCTGGCTATCCCTAAAATCGTATTTCTAAACAATCTCTTCCCGGCAAGATAACATATGAAACCGCTTATCGCTATCAATAGGGAGGAGAGAAACCTCCCCCAAATCCTCCAGTTAGCCCCACCTAAATAGGCAATCGGCAGGGAGAGAATATAGAATAAGGGAGGCTGATGGGATTCGTAATGTCCACCGTGTGGCACATTCAGCTTGGGCAGATGCCCCGTTTTCAGGATATCCTCTACATAAAGGAAATGTGCCTCCTCGTCCACCCCCTTGCCAATCGGTATATGAGAGGAATAAAGAGCTACGAAAAAGAAATACAAAAGAAATATAAAGAGAAGAGCGAGGTATTCTCCCCTGTTATCTCCTAACGACCTCGTAGACCCCTCGCTTTTTCGCCTCAAATTTAAACCTCCTCCCTTCCAGAGAAAATCCAACTTCCTCCTTTGCCCCGTCCTCCTCAACCCTATAAATATTCAAACCTTGCCAATCATCCGGCAGCTCCCACTCCACTTCCCCTCCCTCATCGCTGTAAGCAAGCCAGACCTTCTCGGAAATCGGCAGAAAGACATTTCCTCCCTTCCTTATGTATCGCCCTTTGTAAAATACCTCGTCGGTTGCGCTCCACCATCCCGAGGGATAAATTATCCTCCCGTCTTTGAAATCCACTATTCTTTCCTCCGAAAAAAGTAGCGATGGCAATGTCTCAAGAAAAGTCATAACCATAAATTCCCTCCAATTATCCTTCGTCACATCATTATCTCTCACTCCTCCCAAATAACCCCTCTGCCCGTAAATCGCCTTACTATGGATGCAAGCGGGAACGAAAGGGATGATTTCTTCGTTTAAAAAGTAATGTCTCGCTATCCAGGGGGCATCCTCGGTGGATGTCAGATGCCAAAAGAAAGAGATGACGCCAAGAAACGGTTGGGTAACCAGCTCGGAGGAGACATCAACCCCCCTTTCCTTGAACATCTCCACTATCCTCTTCTTATACTCCACGCTTTCCTTCCCCGTGCAGGTATGCCCGGAGTAGCTGTATCTCAGAGGAACCGCTGATAGGACATCTATGTGGTAGGATTCCTTGATTGGGTATAAGGCAAATGTCTGCTCAACTCTCCTCTTCGCATATCCTCCCTCAACATATCGTTTCGGATTTATTATATAGGATTGACCACCCGCCCAAACGCCTCCCTTTACTAGCTCCCCCTGCGGTGTTCTGCAGATGAAATCCTCGTTCCAAGCGGGGCTATCCATATATGCATCATCATAATTATCGTGGAAGGAAACAATCGCATTGAACTTCTTCGCCTCCTCCATCAATCTCAGCAAACCTTCCCTCCCTCCCAATCTCTCATTGACCTTATCTATGGCTGGATATCCCGTGTCATGCCCTCTGTATTGCCAGCCAACGAGGTAAACTATCTGCTTAATTCCCAAGGTGAGGTTGTGGATTTTCTTTATTATCTCAAGGGCTTCCTCAAATGTGGTAATCGGTCGCTCCGCTTGCGGTACATCGCAGAAGATTTTATAGACCAAAGCCCTCTTGTATATCGGCAAAATCTTACCCTTTATCCTCCCATTTATCCAAGCGGCGGCTGAAAGCCAATTCCCTTTCCCAAAGTGAATACAAACCCCCGATGCAGGCTGGAGGAAAAGAGGTGGATTCGTAGGAGTATGGCAATTAAATATCATCCCTAAAGATGCTTTGTTATCCCTGACTTCAGCTATAACCTTGTCCTCCACGGATTCCGGCTCCAAAAGAGCAAAAGCTTTCCCGCCGTAGACACAGGAATAGCTCAAGGGAGAACGCCAACAATCTATGCCTATTATCTCCCTGTGGGGGAAAGAACCGCTACTATCAACCAACCTACCTTCCCTCAAAGGCAGAGCCAATTTCCCATTATTTAACCCCAAAATCGGCACCCTAATCCCGGAAAGGAAATATCCCTCTCCCTTCACATCTCCCCATCCGATGAGCAAATCCTCCCCCTTCAACTCAAACCAAATCTTTAGCCCCATTATCTCCCTTCCTTCCTCCCTCACTTCTACACGATAAATTATTCTCCCCTTTTTCTTTTCACCAACCGCTTGCAAAAGATAACGGGTGGAGGGAGCGTAAACTATCTTCCCATCAGGGGCGATAAGCTCTAACTGGAAATCAACGCTTTCCCCGCCGCTTATAAATCTCTCCCCTGTCTCCTTGTGGATAACCTCCCTAATAAATGGATAATTCTCATCAGCGGTTAATTTTAACTTTTCGCTCTCCAAAAACAACGGCTTGGCGGAGAGAGGGATTCCCGCCAACGATAAGGCTTGCTTAAAGAGCTTTTCCCGTATTTTCGTCTCCCTTTTTTCGCCAACTTTGAAGGAAAAAACCTCGTATCTTCGTCCTTCTCTTTCTATCTCCTTATTATCCATTTCTATCCTACCCTTAGGGGAGTAAAAGCCAATGTAGAGGACATATTCGCCTTTAGGGGCATCAGGAGGAATGTCAAGAGCGGAAGTTTCCTCAATTATCTCCCCCCTTCTCCAACGGGAGGTGGGATGAAAGGGGGCGAAATCGCCTCCGAATCCCCTATCCGTTCCCCTTATGCGGGCGTGGACGAAAACCAGATAATTCTCCTCATCCTCGCTACCGACATTTTGGAATTTATAAGATAGGTAAATCCTTCCACCAGGCTCAACCTCCTCCCCACTCGTTGAGAGGGAAAGTAGGCGAGGGAGGAATGAAGCGAAGGATAAAAAGGAGATGAATAATAGCAGGAGGCTTTTCATAATTTAAATTATAACCACAAAGACACGGGTGATAAATACAAATTCGGGTGTGTTAAAACTCTATGAGGAAAGCGGGATTGGGCATCCGCCACCATTCGCTCTCAGAAAATTGATGCTTTATAATCTCCCTTGATGGTGTGCCTAAATCACGGAGTCCCTTCCCAACACAATATATCACTCTTTCCTTTTTTGAATACCTGAGAATTTCACCATCAAAGGGGTCTAAGGGTTGCAAGGGGAGGTAGCAAGGGACTAGCTCGTTCAAACTTGAGGGTAAATGCTCTTTCTCCGTTTCATATGCTTTAAGGGCAAGCATAGTAGCGGTGGCTTCAAGGGAGAAGTCACCCAAGCATCTAACCTCAAATGCACGATTCATTGATGGTATCAGCAAATCCATATAGAGTTGCCCCAAGAGGTTCCCCGATAAGACGCTCATAAATGAGATATTCTTCCCTTTTTTCTGAACCTTCAAAATCCTCATATTTTTATAAAAACGCTTTCCCGCATTTTGGAGGAAGAATCTAAAGCGGTTAGCAAAAAATTGGCGAGTTAAATTGGGTTTGTATAGCCAAGGCTCCCGCATTCCTCTTTTAGAGGCTTTCTCCCATTGGGAGAGACTATTAATACATACCATATACTCCATTTTGATAGCTCTTCGCAATCCGTCCTTGCTTTCCCCATATTTCATCAGTTCTTTAGCGAGACCTTTAAGTAAATCGCTCCTATCTTTTATCCGAGGAACCATACTGCGAAATTCTTTTAAGCCAATCTCCTTCACCGCTCTCCCTACGAGATAGGTTATAAGAACTGGTCTGGGGCTTTCCTCAATCATCTGTCCAAGCTTCACCGTTCTTATAAGCCATTCAAAAGCCTCTTTCTCCTTTCCCTTCATAAAGAGATACCTCGCTTTTATGACACATAAAAATGCAATCTTCCTCAATTTCCCATATTCGGGGAATTTCGTAGCGAAATCAACCTCAGAGGGGTTCTCAAGTTGAGGTGATTGGAAATAGGGAAGGGATAAAGCCTTCTCTATCAAGGGGAAGATGTCCGTGGTCGCCGAGATAATTTCCTCCAATCCTTCCGCTTTTTTATCTTTATATATTTCAGGCAATTTTTCAAAACTTTTCCTTGAAGATGCCTTATTGTAGGCTTCCATCAAGCTATAGAAGGCATTGTCATTCTTCTTTATATCTACTCTTGGAAGGATTAAATCCTTATCCTGTGGGGGTGGGATATCCCTGCTCGCAAAGCACCGATAGCCGTTGAATAGAGCTATAGAGCCAAAAAATAAAGAAAAAACCACTAGACCGAGCTTATTGAAGGCTTTCTCCCAATTGCTATAGGGTATATAAGATGAAAGTGCCCATAGTCTTTGGCGATAGGCTAATTCAAGGAAAGACAAAGTGAATATCAGTGGACAGAGGAAGAGCGATAAGGAAAAAGCGATAATTATGGATAAGAGAAATCCAACTTCGCTTCCCTCAAAATACCAGACAACTAAATAAGGGACAAATACCATAATGGCACCTAAACTAATCCAGCATAAAGTATTTAAAAATACGAAAAATGCCCCTTTTATGTTGAGCTTAGTTGTGTGAAACCGGCGCCTCCCATTTTTAAGCTCAGTTGGCATCCTTATGAATAAACAAAGGAAATCAAATGTTAACCAAGTAAGGAATGCATACCATAAAGCAGGAAATAAAGAGAAAAAGCCTGCGGAAGCAAAGGAAGAAAGAAGAGAAATGTTCAGCTTCTTTTTCCATTGGAAAACAGGGTCTTCCAAAAGCTCCTTTGATAAACCTTCTATTATCTCGCCATCAGCCCATTTCTCAATGAGAGATGAAAGGTAAAAGCGGAGAAGATGCATAAACGCGAGGGGGAGGAAGAACACAAGGAGGGTAAAGGAAACCGAATAGCGGAAGTTGCTTTGGGCAAGGAAATGTAAAAATAGCAGGGAGAAAAAGATAAAGGAAAGGGGAAGCCTAAATACGCTATGCAAAGCTTGGAATTGCTCTTTGTATAGCTTCCAAGCCTTGCCAAGAGTAGGAAAGCTCCTCTCCCAGTCCCTTTGAGAGAAATCGCCTTCACACATCTTCAAAAGCCACCAGGTTAAGTATATCTAAATGAAAAAATTTAGCAAAGCGATTCAATTCCTTAAAAAATCGCTTAACCACACCTCCCTTTTTCTTTATAATCCCAATATGAACGAATTATTAAAAGGAGGGATTTCCGTTATGTTTTTTATCCTTGCCTTAGCTTTCACTTTCTCACTAAACGCTTCTTCCCAATTCCTTTCCAACAATCTCGTATCCATCGCCCCAATCGTTGAGAACGGAAAAGCGGTTGGGTTCCATCTTACGAGTGAGGGGAAAAATGTAGCCGACATCTATTTCGGCTCCCTCAAAAATATCTACGCTGATAAGGTAGAGATGAAAGGTGATACGCTTGTTTTCTCCGACCTACGCTCAACCTCAACACCGCTATTCGGCAAAAATTCCTTCATCTCCCTCAAACTTTACCCAAACGACCCTTATCCAGAGGTTTCCTTCCGCCTTGAGTTGAAGGATTTTTCCCCTACAAAATGGGAAGCTGACATCGGCAAAGTCCCCTTCCATTTCCTCGTCTGCCCCATTGAGGGAGCGGAGGTATTCCATCAAAGAGGATGGCTCATCCCCACTCCCCTGGAGGACCCTTACCCAATCCTCAACGCTGAAGGTCCGGGGAAACACATAGCGAGCAATTGGTCAAACGATTGGACCTATGCCCCTCCTATAGGAGCTTATCCCGTCCCCGTTGTTGGTCTATGGAAACCAAGCGAAGCGAAATATGTTGGCTACGAGTTTCAAGGGACAAGGCTAACGGACAACAGCGAAAAGGACATCGCCAGCGCTTACTGCTGGCAGTTAAAGCAGGCGAAGAATTTCTTTACTCTCGTTTATCCTTACGCCACAAACGCATATAGAGACCTTCGCTATCCTCAAAATGGGGATATCGTTCAAAGTCATTTCCGCCTCATTTTCTCCCTTAATCTTCCCTCCGATAGCGACCCCAACTTCTTCGTTCACCATTATATATGGGAGAGATACGCCGATTTATTGCCCTCAGCGCCCACGAACAACGATTTCGGCTGGCTTCCTCAACAATTTCGCCTTTCAAATTTCCCCATTCCTGGTTTCGGAGGATTATACAGCGTCATCGGGGAAGGAAATCCCTTCCAAAAAGCGGGTAACATAGATGCCTGGGGAGTTGACTGTCATACATTAAATCCCGTTATTGATTACATCTACGAGCAAAATGACCAAAAGGCGATAAATAAACTGAGAGAAGACCTGAATTTCCTTATGCAAAATGCGGAGAAGATGAGGATAAACGGTGAGGATTGCGTTTTTTGGAGAAAGCCTATAAAGGGAGATTGGCACGATAGCTATGGGAAAGGAGTTCCCACGATTCACCAACCTCAAGGATGGCAGGTAGCGCTCGCATTTCTTGAAGCATATCGCCACGAACATAACCCTGCCTATCTACCCTACATAGATGGTGCCCTTCGCTTCACGAAATACATCCTATACACTCGCAACTGCTACGATGATGTCCCTGCTTCCCAATTCTGCTGGCATGCCGCCCCCGCTACGACATTCTGCCTCGCTTATTACTATGCCTTCCGAAATGACCCAGAAAGAGCCTCCCTTGCCCAAGAGGCTTACAAACTCGCTCAAGTTATGCTCTATAAAAACCTCCCAATCTTCATCAGCGATAACGATAAGTCAGATGATATAGATGCCTCATTTTTTATGGAGCCAAACTCCGGCTATCCCTGGCTTGGTGAAGCCTGTGCCAATGAGGTTTGGTCCGTTGCCTACGCCTTAGCTTTAACCTATGTCGCAACGGGAGACCCTGTTATCGGTCATTATCTAAGGGGAATGGTTGAAAAATGGCCTCTCTTGTTCCGAGATGAGTATTATCCCTCAATAAAACAATACGATGGCGCCTTCGCTGAAATGTTCGGGCTTTACGATGGCTGCTTAATTGGTAAAGGAAAGAGGAGCACTTTCGGCTTTCTCTCCACCGGTCTTACTTATCTCGCTTATCCTATCGGCAACGCACAAGTGAGGGTCGTCTGCGGGGAAAAGGCGGCTCTCGCCTTCAATCAGAACAGCCCCGATACTAACATCTCTGATTATCGCTGCGAAAATTCTGATTTCTCCTTCCGCTTAATATCCACCCGCCAATCCCCATTTGACTTAGTCATCACCTTCCCCTACTTCGATTTGAGGAACAAGCCCGTCTTTCTGATAAGGAATGGACAGCAAACCCAGCTTGAAGTTAAGAGAGACTATGAGATTTTCCCCCAACGCCCCGATTCCCTTTATATTAAGAATGTTCAAAACAACGACATCATCTCCGTTGGCAAATACGACCCATCCGCTCCCATAATATCTTGCGAAATCGCCAAGCCACGCCGCCTTGAACCACCAAAAGTTGAGGGATTCCAAATAATCAACCTTGCCCCTTATTGCAATCAATCCCTTCCTAAAAATTGGGATGACCCATCAAGCTTCGCTGGTTTCATCCCTGGCTATACAACGCTCTACCAAATTCCCTTCTTCCTCGTTGACGCCAGCTTGAACCAAGGGAAAGATTGTGTTAAAAATTCCTCTATACCGATTAACGAGCCCGCAACTTATGCCTTCCTTCTCATCACCAATGTTAAGGAGACGAGCTCTCTTTCCCTCGTCTATCCCACCGGGGAAAGGAAAATCTCCCTTAAAAATCGCATCCCTGTAATTTACGGCTGGCCTCCCCTTTACGAATGGAAGATAGAACTCGTTTGGCAGAAACTAGAGGGGACCTTGAAGGAGATAAGGAGCGACAATCTTGACATTTTAGCGATAACTCTTACCAACCTTGATGAGAAATCCCTTTCCCCTATATTTAATCTTTTGAGGCAAGCGGAGAGGATGGCTCAGGAGAAAAGAAAAAAGGAAGAGGAACTGGCAAGCTTGAAACTCGCTGAGAACCTCGCCCCTCTCTCCGGACATATAGCCATCCTTCCCCAGCCCCATCTCTCCAACAACATCCTCAGCCTGTTGAGAAAAGCTAAGGCGATGCAATACATAGATACACCATCGCCTCAACAAATCGTTGACCCCTCCTATCTCAATCCCCAGAAAATTTGGACCCTCCTCTATCTCGGTGGCGAAGAATACTACCAAAATATAGGTGGGGAAGGAAATGGCGACAAGGCGATTTTGAATTACTTAAAAGACGGAGGCTTAATTGTATTCCTTCCTAGCGGTCCCTTCCCTTTTTATTACAATGAAGAAAATAAACCCGTTGTTTCCGCAAGCAAGTTCGGTCTTTACATCGGACAAAATTGGGAAACTCCACCTTCCAATATCAAGCTTACCTTTCACTTGAACGAAAAACAGAAAATCATAACCTCCCTTCCCAAGAAGTTCCCCTGGTTGAAGGAAGTGGACCAACGCTGGAGGGGAGCGATTAAACCTCCCATTGAAGGTGTCAATTACATCCCCATACTCACTCTCAGAGATTCACAAGGTTCGTATTATGGGGAAGCGATAGCTTACATTGAGTATACCGCTGGGGAATTAAAAGGTGCCCGTCTGTTGTATGTCTGGTCATCCCTGCTTCAAAAGGAAGAGTATCTCTTCCCAATTCTAAAGGATGTCTTCGCTTTCATCTCCAAACTACCGCCACCGCCTGCCAAATACACAATCTATCGGGCACCTACACCGCCAACCATAGATGGAGACCTCAACGATTCCGCCTGGCTCTACGCTGAAACGATAAGAGATTTTCGCCAATTCAATTTGGAAAAACCAACCTACAAAACAGAGGCAAAGATGCTCTGGGATGACGAGAACCTCTATATCGCCTTTAAATGTGAGGATGAGGATATCTGGGCAACGATGAAGAATAGGGATGAGCCGCTGTGGGAAGAGGAAGTTGTTGAGGCATACATTGACCCCAGTGGAACGGGGAAGAATTACAAGGAATTTGAGGTCAATCCTCTTGGAGCCATCATAGACCTCAACATAGTTGAGCCGAAGAATGGGAATCCCGGCGATTGGCGTCAGCTTTGCAAGTGGAATGCGGAAGGGATAAAAGTAGCGGTAAAGGTGAACGGAACGATTGATAATAGGAAAGACAAGGATAAGGAATGGACGGTGGAGCTCGCTATTCCCCTGAAGAACTTCCTTCCCTATAAGCCCACTATTGGCTCGGAATGGAGGGTTCAGCTTTTCCGCATAGATAGGTCAAACACGCTGAAAAAGCCGGAGTTTTCCTCGTGGTCGCCCACCGATACATTCCACAATCCGGATAGATTTGGCAAAGTCGTCTTCTTGGGTTCGTTGAGTGAGCCCTCCTTTTCCTATAAGGGGAATCTTTCCCCACTTTGGAGGGTCTCAGCTGGGGAATGGAAAGTTGAGGATGAGACATTGATAGGGAAGAACGGCATAGGGGATGGTTGGATAGGGGAAGGGATACATTTTGGATTAAAGCAATGGGAGGACTATTCCTTTAGCGTTCAATTCAAGGTTATCTCAAGGGGGAGCGATTGGCGGGATGGTCCTTGGTTTGCCTTTCGCTATAGGGATGCTTCCAACACATATTCCCTAAATTTTTCGGACAAAAACATTCAGCTTCACAAGATATCGGAAGGGATTTCAACGGGAGATGATAATCCTCTGGCGTCCGTTCCTTGGACGGTGGATGGGAGCTGGCATACGCTCAAGGTCAGTTTGCGTGGCAATCGCATAGCTATTGATTTGGATGGGGGAAAGATAATGGATGTTGCGGATGATAACTATAACGGAACGCCTGCGATTTCCGAGGGAGAAATCGTTCTTGTTCCGAGGAAATGGTCAGGTAGCAAGGGAGACACAGTGATAGCCTATCGTGATTTCAAGATAGAGGTAGAAAGAGGCAGAGCTTGGTAAA
>JBMFMH010000009.1:0-3026 GCA_049970775.1 bacterium
AAAGAAATGAAAAGGAGGAAAAATGGATAGGAAAACCAACCAGATAAGAGGAGGTCTAGATGATTATCAGGGAACTTCAAAGAGATGATGGGGAAAGATTAGGGAGGTTCTTTGAGAACCTATCTCCTCAAACGGAGCATTTCTTTCATCCCTTTCCCCTGACGAGTGCTTCCTCTCTCTCCTTTGTTGAAAGAGAGGATATCGTTTGCTTCGTTGCGGAGGAGGGAGGGGAGATAATAGGTTTTATATGGTGGGAACCCAAGGAGGCTGATTTCCCCTCCATAGGTATATGTGTGGCTGATGAATATCAAGGCAAGGGAGTGGGTAAGGCGCTTTTGGAAAGGCTGATTGAAGAGGCGGAAAGAAGGAGGAAAAAGGGTCTGCGGTTGATAACGATGAAGGATAATTTTAGGGCGATTGCCTTGTATAAGAAATGTGGCTTTTACATAGTGGGTGAAACTAAGGAGGACCCAAGGGGTGAATCCTGGAAGATGATTAGGCCCATCGCGCCTCCCAGGAAGATTTTCATCATCCCTTACTGCCACCCAGATTGGGCTTGGACCCATACAAGGCTATGGCATAGAAGGCGTTATGACCTCGTTTTCAACGAGGTTTTGGACATAATATCCCAGTATCCCCAGTTTCGCTGGTATATGGATAATTATATTTGCCAACTAACCCCCTTCCTTGAGCGTTCCCCGGAGAGAGTGGAGGAGTTAAGGCGAAGGATTGAGGAAGGGAAGATAGCGGTGTGCGGAGGTTATTCAAACATTCGTCCCAATATGGTGGAGGAGGAAACATATATAAGAAATTTGATAATAGGAAAGAGGAAGTTCAAAGCCCTATTCCCTAAAGCGGAGCTTTCCGTGCACGCTGACGCAGTGGATGTATCCTTGGGACATCCCCAAATGCCCCAGATTCTATCCCTCGCTGGCTATCGCTATTTTGTCTTCTGGCGACCAGAGGTCGCCCTAAATCACAAGGAAATCCCTTACGAGTTCATTTGGGAAGCTCTTGATGGCTCACGCATAATCGCTCATAGGGCCTGCTACAGTGGGCTTTGCACGAAGGATATGGTGCCTGATGATTTCAGGGAAAGATGGGAGGAAGTGAAGAAGCTCTGGTGGGAAAGGGAAATAGGTTATCGCTCTATTTTATCACCGACGAGATTGGTCTGGATAAGCCAAGGAATGGACGATGCTCGCCCTCTGCGTGAAATCTTCACTGACGAGAAAATAGACCTCCTCGGCTTCGTTGAGGAATGGAACAAGCGAGAGAGAATACCGATGGTTTTCGCCACTCCCTTGGAATTCTTCCGGGAACTGGAGAAGGAGGAGCTTCCGATTATTAAAGGCACTTTAGACCCTTGTGATGTTTGCTACAACGCTGCCTTCGGTGGTTCCTTCGGTTTATGGAAACTTAGGATTGAGACCGATAAACAACTGCGCCTTGGAGAGATTTGGAACGCTATAGCGAATGGGCTTGGGAATCCCTCTAGAGTGGACTCCTTCCAACCTTTATGGGAAAATCTCCTCAATTATTCCGCCCACGCTACCCAGTGGCTTTTTCAAGACGATTTTGACCACCTCTATTCCCTCGCCCTTCAAACTATTGGAAAAGCTGAGGAAAAGAAAACACAGGCATTAAAGGATATATCCCGTCATATTTGCCCTAAGGACAAGGAGACGATTATAGCCTTCAACCCCCTTCCTTTCAGCAGGGATTTCCACATCCCTATTGTTCTCTCATTCCCTCAAAAAATACCTTCTTCGTTCCGCCTCGTTGATGGTGAAGGGAAGGAGGTGCCCTGGCAAAAAATCAGGGAAGTGGGACTGCCTGGTTGGGAGGTTGAGGTTTTGGCAAAGCTTTCCCTTCCGCCGCTCGGCTACAACACGGTGAAACTCACCAGTGAGGAGCCACAGCGTTATGAGGGGGGTGATTTCCCTGAGATATTTTGGGATGGAGGAGAGATAGTAGGGATTAAATTTGGCGAAGGAGAAGAGATTCGGCTTGAAAATAGGGAAACAGGGTTCGCCACTCCTATGCTCTTTCTTGTTGATGTTTCAAAAGAATTACACATAGGCAGGATATTAGAGATAAAGAAAGTGGAATGGGAAAGGGTGGAGAAAATAGAGAATGGTCCCCTTCGCAGGGGTTTTTTGCGGAAAGGGAAGGTCAATTCTCACGAAGTGGAGCAAAAGATATATCTGTATAGTGGGGAGAAAAGGATTGAATTTGAAACCGAGATTTCTTGGAGAGGCGAGGATGGTTTTCTCGCCCTTGTGGTTCCTTTGCCTTTTGAGGGGAAATTATGGGGAGATACCCCCTTTGCAGTGGAGGAGAAGGACCTCTCAAAGGAAATCTATGGTATGGTGGAAGGAAGCGGAAGCAATATAGAGAGGTGGAGGAAGGGTGCCTTCTTCGCTCGCTCCTTCATCGATTGGAGTAATAAGGAGGAGGGAATTGCTTATATCTCGCACGATGGCGATAGATATTACATTTTTGATGAAGAGAAGAAGGCAATCTATCACATCTTGATAAACAGCATTCTAACTTGCGAAGGTTGGGAAAGGGACATCAATTACCAGAGAAAAGGAATTGGGCTTCATCGTTTCAAGGGGAGCCTGGTTTTCCATAAGGGGGATTGGAAGGAAAGCAAAATGTATAAAGAAGCGCTTTCCCTTCGTCATCCCCCCGATTTGATTTATCTTGATGAAAGTATAAAAGATGTTCCTTTCCCATCCCTACCACCAGTTTACTCCTTCCTTTCCCTTGAGCCAGACAACCTTATTCTAACAGCCTATTATTTTGATGGCGAAGCCTATTATCTCCGCTTTTATGAGATAGAAGGGGAAACAAGCGATGCCCGAATAACACTTCCCGCTGTGATAAAAGAAGCGGAAGCTATAGACTTCCTCGGCAATTCCCTTAGAGAAGAGATTAAATTTGAGGGCAACAAACTCATCCTCAAGGTCGCGCCTTATAAGATAATAACTGTCCGTTTGAAGTTAGGGTAAATGGGCTCT
>JBMFMH010000009.1:3126-24927 GCA_049970775.1 bacterium
GGGGCAAATCTTTTGGGGAATGGGCGTCAGAACCTCCCGTTGCGAGAAGGGAGAGCTCTTGAGTTAGGAGCAGGTAGCGATGGCAATCATCAGGGGAATGGGAGGGATGCCAAACCTCTATTCCCTCCAACCCCTCCTTAATCATTTGAGGGATGAGGAAGTCAACATAGGACTTTCCCGGATGGGCTAACACAGCGATGCCATCCGCCTCGTTTATCAGTTTAATCGCTTCTCTCCAGGAGACGGAGCAACGAGGGACATAGGCGGGACTTCCTCTTTTCAGCCACTTAGCGAAAGCTTCCTCCTTGCTTTCAGCGTAGCCCCTGTTCACCAATGCTTGAGCGATATGGGGTCTGCCGAGGGATTCGCCTCCCCCTATTCCCAATACTTCCTCAAGGGAAATCCTCATACCCAGTTGGTTGAGCTTATGAATGATTTCCTCGTTCCTTTTCAGGCGAGCTTCCCTCTGTTTTCTCAATCCCTCAAGGAGAGCGGGAGAATCCACATTCAGGAAGTAGCCGAGGATATGGATTTCCTTATCATTGTAATCAGTGTTTATTTCGACGGCGGGGATAACCTCTATCCCCGCCGTCATAGCTATGGTAATTGCTTCCTTCACTCCAGCGACCGTGTCGTGGTCGGTTAGCGCTATTGCGGAAAGTCCTATCCTTGAAGCGCTATCGATTATCTCCCTTGGGCTCCACTCTCCATCTGAAAAGGAGGAATGGATGTGGAGGTCAGCCCATTTTTCAAGCTTCCTCATCTATGAGACGACGCACGAAATTCAGAGCCTCTTCCTTAGTGTTTATTAAGCCCTCGGCGTAAGCTTCCTCAGCGAGGCGCAGAAGCCTGCCGATTGTGGGTCCGGGAAGGGAACCGAACTCCTGCACGATGTCCCTACCGCTGAGCAACCTTCTTGGTCTGCGACCCTCTTTCTTGGCTTCATCTATCAATTTCAGGGTGAGCTGTTTGTGTTTCTCCAAATCCTCAGGGCTTACCTTCTTCGTTGCCAATCTGTCGGCGTATGATAGAAGGAGAAGCGCTATAGCATCCTCTTTGAGGTCTTGGAAGAAGCGGAAAACTACCCTGTGGGAGAGCTCGCCGAAATGGCTGAGGAAGCTGGGACGGAGATGATGCCTGACGAGTCTTCTCAAGGTCTTGACATCCTTTTTAGAGAGACGCAACCTTCTGCCGAGCTCTCTCATCATCGTTTCTCCGAGCACATCGTGCCCGATGAATCTAACCGTTCCATCTGGTTCTGTCCTCCTGGTGGCGAACTTCCCTACATCATGGACGAGCGCTCCCAACTTCAGGAGGAATTGGTCCTTGCTGTCAAACTTTACATCAGCGAAACCCTCAGAGAGCAAGTTCTCTAACTGCTTCAAGGTTTCAACGGAGTGCTCAAAAACATCCTCGCCATCCTGGCTTACGCCTTTGAGGGCGGATAGCTCAGGGAGTATACCCATCAGAAGCCCAAGCTCCTCCATAAGATAAATATAGGGATAGCAGGGCGTAACACGAGAGAGAAGGAAGAGCTCTTCCTTTACCCTTTCCGGTGGTGCCTGTGTGATAAGGGGAGCATTGCGTCTTATCGCTTCCTTAGTCTTTTCCTCAATGGTGAAGCCTAAAACCGCTGCTAATCTTACCGCCCTCAGCATCCTCAGAGGGTCCTCCACGAATGCCTCTTCTGAAACCATGCGTAAGACCCTGTCTTCGATATCCTTTTTCCCGTTGAAGGGGTCTATGAGCGTGTTCAAATCGTCAAGGGGAACAGCTAAGGCATTTGCGGTGAAATCCCTTCTTGCCATATCCTCTTCAACCTGCCCGTTCAAGCCGGATACATCAACTTGTATTCTCCCCGGCAAAAGACACCTTATCACCCTATAACCGTTCATAACAATTATCTTTCCTCCCAATTGGGAGGCGATATCGTTGGCAAGGAGGAGCGGGTCCCCGTCGGTAGCGAGGTCAATGTCCTTTGTCTCTCTCTCCAGAAGCCAGTCCCTCACGAAACCACCGACGAGGTAGGTTTTCATAGAGTGCTCCCTGGCTATCTTCTCGACCTCTTCCAAAACTATCTTCGTAACGAGGTCAAGCTCTTTCATATATCATACCCCCTATCTTTAAAATTTTTGCTATCTCTCTCGCTGTTCTTTCCAACAGCAAGGAGGTTTTATTCATAGATTGTTTTAGGGTTATGGGACCATTTACGATGGAAAAAGCGGCATCTATCCCCACTCGGGAGGGTTGAAAGTTATCGTCAACCTCCCCAGCGAGGGCGATAACAGGTTTCCCCTGCGCCCGCTTGAGGGCACCAGCCAAAGCCTTCCCATAAAATGTTTGATTGTCCAATTTCCCTTCTCCTGTGAAAATCAAATCCACATCCTTTATCTTTTCTTCAAAACCGATATGGTCAAGGACGATATCTATTCCAGAGGAAAGAGTAGCATCAAGAAAGGCTACGAGACCAGCGCCCAAGCCGCCAGCTGCTCCTCCGCCGGGCAGATTCGCTATCTCTTTGCCTAAGCAGTTCCTCACTACTTCGGCGAATCGCCTTAACCCTTCCTCTAAAAGCATAACATCTTCCTTACTCGCACCTTTCTGAGGAGCGTATATAGAAGCTGCCTCTAAAAGGGTGTTTTGAACATCACAAGCAACTATAATTTTAACCCTTTTAATCCTTTCGTCAAGACCATCAAGCTCTATCCTCTCCAATTTCAAGAGCCCCTCACCACCCCAAGGAACATCTTTACCCTCCTCGTCCAGCGCTCTAATTCCTAAGGCCTGCGCCATTCCTAAGCCGGCATCATTTGTCGCTGACCCTCCTATCCCCACGATTATCCTTTCAACCCCCTGGTCTAAGGCGAACTTTATCAGCTCGCCCACACCATAAGTTGTCGTCTTCATTGGATTCCTCTTTCTGGGTGGAACGAGTGAAAGACCGGCTGCCTGCGCCATCTCCACTACAGCAGTTTTACCATCCCCGAGAAGAGCGAAGTGTCCCTTAACCTTCTCCCCCAAAGGTCCTGTGACCTCCTTGTAAATCAATTTTCCCTGTGTTGCAAGCGCCATTATAAAAGCGGTTCCTTCCCCTCCATCCGCCAAAGGGACTTCCCTTATCTCGGCATCTGGAAGGATACTTCTCAAGCCACGCCCAATGGCTCTTGCTACTTCCCAAGCGGGAAGGCTTCCCTTGAAGGAATCTGGGCAAACCGCAATTTTCAGCCTTGCCAAAGCTTCCTCAACTCTGCTTCAATGGATTCCGCCGTGGTGCCGAAAACAACCTGCACCGCTTTGCCCATCTTCACTACACCTAAAGCACCTAATTGTTTTAGTTTCTTATCGTCTATCCTTGAGGGGTCCTTTACCTCCAAGCGAAGACGGGTGATGCAGGCGTCCATTTTCTCTATGTTTTCCTTACCGCCCAAAGCAGTTAACATCTCTTCAAATCTTCCCATTGGTTTATAAATTTTATCGTCAACATTTCACATCGGCAAATTGAAACTGTATAATGATATCTCATCAATAGTAGACGAAATAGAATCATTATTGTTCAAAAAGGAGATGATGCCAATATGGAAAAGATATGGGCTTATCTTCTGCATCTTGGTTTTAATATGTGGCTAGACTGGCCACATCCCAACTACCAAGGAAGCGATTCCATTTCCACTGATTACCTTCGCTGTCAAAAGGAGGTTTGGAATGAGCTCGTGGAGGAAATGCCGAAATACGGTATTAATATGGTGGTGATCGATATAGGGGAGGGAATTAGGTTCAAAAGTCACCCGGAGCTCGCAGTTAAGGGGGCTTGGGAAGTTGAGACACTAAGAGAGGAATTAAAGAAGATGCGTGATAAAGGTATAGAACCTATTCCAAAGCTCAACTTCTCCACCACCCATGATAACTGGCTAAGAGATTATTCCCGCCGTGTCTCAACTAAAGAATATTATAAGGTTTGCAAAGATTTGATTAACGAAGTTATTGAGATATTTGATGGTCCGAGGTTCTTTCACCTTGGAATGGACGAGGAAACCTACGAGCATCAAAGGGATATGTTGTATGTGGTGATTAGGCAATATGATTTGTGGTGGGAGGATTTGCTCTATCTCGTGGAACAAGTTGAGAAAAATGGCGCAAGGGCTTGGATATGGTCAGACCATCTATGGAGGCACACAGAGGATTTCTTACGAAAGATGCCGAAAAGCGTTGTGCAGAGCAATTGGTATTACGATAGAGAATTCAGCCCTGATATCGGTTACGTTAAGGCATATCTGGAACTTGCCGAGGCGAAATATGAGCAAATACCCACCGGTAGCAACTGGAGCTGTGAGGAGAACTTCCCTCTAATGGTTGAGTTCTGTAAAAAGAACATACCCGATGATTATCTATTGGGTTTTCTTCAAACCTCCTGGCGTCCCACTACCGAGAAATGGATGGAAACCCACCTAAGAGCTTTAGAAGCGGTGAGCAAAGGAAAGGATATTTACTATAATTTATAGAAAAAAAGATGTCCTGTTATAATACATATTTGGAGGAAAATTATGAAGAAAGTTTTCGCTCGTTCAAAGGTCTTATCGGATGTTGACTTCACTTATTGCCCCGGCTGCACCCATGGGATAGCCCATAGGCTAATCGCGGAAGCCATTGAGGAATTGGGCATCCTTGAGAGAACCATCGGGATATGTCCTGTTGGCTGTGCTGTCTTCGCCTACGAATTCTTTGAGTGCGATATGATTGAGGCAGCTCATGGAAGAGCCCCCGCTGTGGCAACGGGAGTTAAAAGGGCTCTTCCTGATAGCATTGTCTTCACCTATCAGGGAGATGGAGACCTCGCCTCTATTGGTATGGCGGAAATAGTTCACGCTGCCGCGAGGGGAGAGAACATTAGTGTTTTTTTCATTAATAATGCGGTATATGGAATGACGGGCGGGCAAATGGCTCCTACAACGGTCCTCGGTCAGAAAACAACCACTTCTCCCTATGGAAGGGAACCAAGAAGGGAGGGCTACCCTATAAGGGTATGTGAGCTTCTCTCCACACTGGATGGTCCCGCTTACATAGCGAGAGTAGCATTAACCAATCCTCGTTATGTCCTGCAGGCTAAAAAGGCCGTTCTCAAGGCATTTGAAACCCAGATTGAAGGGAAGGGGTTTTCCCTTGTGGAGATGCTCTCCGCTTGCCCCTCCATTCTTGGTCTCAAGCCCATTGATGCCTTGAAATGGGTTGAGGAAAATATGATGCCTTTCTATCCTCTCGGCGAGTTCATTTCCAAGTGAGTTCATAATGGAGTTTGTCATAGGAGTAGATGGAGGAGGAACGAAAACCCTCTCCGCCCTATGGGACGAGGAGGGAAACTTGATTAGCTGGGGTAAGGAAGGTCCTTCCAATCCTCTCTTTATAGGTTGGGAGGAAGCGGAGAAAGCGGTGGTGGAGGCGATTAAAAAGGTCGCTTCTCAGCTTCCCCAAAATTCCCGAGGGACGATAGTCTCAAGTGGAGGGGGAACTCCAAGCGTAAGGGAGATACTCAGAGGTCTTTTCCCCCATTGGAGAATCTATGAAACTGGTGATGTGGAAACCGCTTTGCGAGCAGCTTTGCCTTTAGGTGTGGAAGGTGTCGTCGTTAGAGCAGGCACGGGATGTTTTGCGGTTGGGCAAGACAAGGAAGGGAGAAGGAAAATAATAGATGGCTTAGGTCCACTTTTAGGAGATGAGGGGTCCGCAACGGACATAGGGTTGATGGCGCTGAGAGCGGTGGGGAGGCACTTTATGGGCAAAGTATATTGCCCCTCCCTTGTGGAAAAAGTGATGGAGAATTTCTCCGTTCAATCCTTGGGCGAGCTTATTCACCGCCTTCACGAGGGAAATGTCAAAAGGCACCAAATCTCTTCCCTTGCCAAATTGGTCTGGGAATGCAGAAACGAGGGAGTATGCAGAGAAATACTCTGGGAAGCGGGGAAGCGCCTTGCAAGCTCAGCCATCAGGGCGGCGGTTTCCCTTCAATTGAGCAGTCCCGTCTTTTTCGTAGGTGGTGGAGTTTTCAAGGCAAGAGAGGTATTCAATTCCTTTAAAAGAGCGATTAGAAAAAGTTTTTCATCCGCTCCCGTTGATTACACTCCGCTTGAACCTTTGGCGGGAGCATTTATAATAGCTAAGGGGGAGGAGATATCCCCCGAATTGAGAGAAAAACTGAAGGAGATAAACAAATTATATGCATAAAGGAGGCAGAAAATATGGCAGGCGGTTTGGAGTATCTTGATAAGGTCAAGGAGCTCATTGAGAAGGTTAAGGTAACACAGGGCAAGAACATTGAAGAGGCAGGGCAATTGCTGGCGGAGGCGATTGCTAAGGGAGGAATAATTTATTTCTGTGGCTCGGGGCATGCGAGAATGATAGCGTTGGAGGGAGTGGGAAGGGCGGGCGGTTTCATCCCCGCTGATGCGATTCCGGAGGGACCTGAACAAGAGGAGGGAGTGGGGAGGGAGATAATGAAGAAATACAATTTTCCACCTCACTCCGTTGTAGTTGTCATCTCCAACTCCGGCAGGAACCCCTTCACAATAGATGTCGCTCTCCAAGCGAAGGAAATGGGTTTGAAGGTCATAGCGATTACAAACTTAAATCACTCTCGTTCCGTGACATCTCGTCATTCCAGCGGGAAGCGTCTTTTTGAAATCGCCGATATCGTTATTGATAACTGTGGAGAGTTGGGGGATGCGATAATGAAGGTCGAGGGAACCAATGTTCCTGCGGGGGCTACATCGGGAGTGGTGGGCGCTGCGATTGTTCAAGCGATTGTAGTTGAGGCTGCTGACCGGCTGGGGCGTATGGGCATAGAACCTCCCCTCTACCTGAGCGCCAATATAGATGGCGGTCCAGAGCACAACAAGAGGATTGAAGAGCTTTACAAGGATAAATTGCAGAGGGCGAGGGGGGAAATAAAATAAGGAATGCCTTATAAAATCGGATTGAAAGAGGAGAGGCGGAAGAGGTTGGAGGAAGAATTGAATAGGATGCTCCCCTTGATAATAAAGAGCGGGGTGAAGAAGGTGATTCTTTTTGGCTCCTTAGCCAAAGGAGTCGTTCATAAAGGAAGCGATATAGATTTGGTAATAGTTAAAGATACGAAGAAGAGATTCCTTGATAGGTTGGATGAATATTATTCACTTCTATCACCCAAGGTTGCCACTGACATTTTCGTCTATACGCCGGAGGAATTTGAGGAGATGATGAAGGAAGGGGGTTTTCTCCATTCCGCCTTGAAGGAGGGGAAGGTGCTTTATGAGGAGTAAGAGCGAAAGGTGGCTGGAACAAGCTATACACGATTTGGAAGACGCGAGGTTCAATCTTTCTGGCGGGCGATATAATGTTGCCTGCTTTCTCGCCCAACAGGCTGCCGAGAAAGCTTTGAAAGCGTTCCTACTGAAAAAGGGAGCGGATGAGGTATGGGGGCATTCAATAGCAGACCTATGCGAGGATGCAAAGAATTTTGACCCTTCATTTGTTAAAATAGAAAGGGAAATAGTCCTTCTTGATAAATATTATCTACCTACACGCTATCCTGATGCTCTTCCCGGCGGGATACCCTCATATGCCTTTGATGAAGAGGATGCTAAGAGAGCAATTACCATCTCGGAGAAAGCGATAAATTTCGTTAAGGAAAGGTTATAGAAGGGCTGTTAAGCGAAGTTCCTCATTTCTTGTTGCTCTTCAGCCTCCACTTAATTGCCGAAAGATTTGCTTCTCTCACTCTCTTCACTAATTCCCACTTCGGTCTATCCGCTACATCAACCATTCCGAATGCGTAATGCTCGCCGTAAACGAGCTCCTCCCCTTTCCCTGGACCCCTCCCCGTGAACGGTTGGTCCCGATAGAAGAACCAGGCAATTCCAATGCAGTAGGGATTGCTTGCTGAATCCTTGACCCATTTCTTATAAAGTTCACCTGAGTGGGCATCGTCTTTCGCCCAGACACCGTATAGCCCGAACCCCCTTTCGCCATTATAGAAAGCGGGATAGGAAAATTCCCCACAAATTATCGGTTTCCCAATTTCCTCAACAAGCCTTCTAAGCCAGTCGTTCATAAAGCTATAAGAATAATAATCATATCCCAAAACATCGCAGTATTTTCCCGCTATTTTCCAATCTTCCTCGCTCTCCCACCAGCCGGGGACAATCCAAAATCCAAAGTAAAGATGATTAGGGTCTATTTCCTTTATTGTTTCATAGATGAATTGATGATATCTCTCCTCATAAAATAGCCTTAACTTTTCTAAATCCTCGTTAGGGAGGTTGGCTTTGCCAGCATATAGCTCTTCCCTATTCGCCACGGTCAAATTCCAGGCTTTAGCCATCGCTTGCAAATCTCCACTGTATATCTTCTCCAGAGCATAATCAATTAGCGCTCTCTTAGCGGGAACATCGGCTCCCCTTCTTAGAATCTCTCTTATCTCTTCCCGTGTGATTATCTCATCGTATTCGTTTCCAAAAGACCAACCAACGATGAATGGGTCGTTTTTCCTAGGCTCTATTTGGGCACGAAGAGATTCCTTGAACCTTTCTCTGACTTTCTCATCAAACACATCGGGATGACGCACAAGGTGGGGCACATCCCATCTATGGAGCACAGGCAGAAATGGCAGCCCTTCCATCTCCCCCCACTTACCTACCCCGCTGAAGCCCCAGAGCTTTAGGCGTCTGCGTGTCAAGTCAAGGGCTACCTTCTGCCAATTCTCACCATATTTGCGAATCATATTTGCGGTATGAAAGGCGATGTAGTAATCGTCTGGGCTAGTTCCCCACGCTCCCCTCAACCAGCAGGCTGAATAAATTCCCTCTTTTGGTGGTAGCCACTCAAAAAGAAACTCCCTATCCTTAACAGGAGTAGCTTCCCAATTGAGGGTAGGAACACCACATAGCCCAATATAAAAGCAAGGGTTTCCCTCTGGTGATATGAGCCACCAAAACTCCCCTCTCTTCACCACCCTGTAAAACCCCGTTCCCTTCATCTTCCATCCCGAGAGCTCATATCCGCCATACTTATCATATCCCTTCGGCTCGCTCCAACTTCCGAGAATCTTCTCCTCCTGTTCCCAAGCACTCCGCAAATCCTCATCGCTCCTAATCTTCCCAACGAATTCCGCATACTTACATTGCCCATAGCGGTCTATAAGAGGGGAAAGCTTCTTTAAATCGGGGTAGGGAATTACTGAAAATATCGCCTCTATTTCTATTCCGCCCTTTGTTTGCCAGGGGAAGACTTGGGGAAATTGGGGCTCAAAAATGAAAACGGGGATATTGGGTTGAGGGAAGGAAATACTTCTTCTTTCCCCACCGCTTGAAATAGTTATCTTTTTGATTATAACCAAATATTCTGACTTTGCTTTTGCCCATCCGGGGATACTCCAAATTGATAGCTCTCCCTGGGCGGGATGAAATCCCCCTTCGCTGACCCCGATTAGCTTATCATCAAGATAGAGCTCTCCTTTTTGTTGGGTTACGAGGGCTTTTGCCTTGTAATCCCTATTAAATTGCCATTTTGGAGTAGCGACTACGAAGCGCCAATTGGTGCCATCGGCAATTCCGAGGATGAGGCGAAGGGTTTCCAACTTGCAGGAAGCAGAGCCTTCCGAGGAGTTTTCAAAGTCAAGATAAAAACCTTTCTTATTCCCCCAATCATATTGAGACACGATATAGAGACGATTTTCTCCCGAGAAGGAAAGCGTAAGGGAGAAAATCATTAGGAGGAAAACTTGCAGTTTCATAGGGAATCAACCTCCAAAAGGGGAATTCACAACATATTCCCACCAGTTATTCAGCTTGCCATCTTTTCCCCGTCCTGGGGAATGAGGCAAATGCTTCAACCACTTGTGATGAAGCCCGATGTCTCCATTTCCCCACTCTGCACAGTTCACCAATCTTTTCTTTCCCGTTAAATTTGGATAGGTTAGCCAGTCATCCCCCTCCCAACTTCCATAAATATGCGTCATTATAGATTCCACCCTACGCCCGAAATCCTCCAGCATCTCGCCCACCCTTCTCCCATATAAGGAGCTCCCCATAGCCAAACCTCGTCTATCTTCCCCTTGTTTACCCTTTTTGTGAGAGTCATTCCATTTTAATGCCCTATGGAGGCGTTTGCCGAATTTCTTTATTATTGGGTCAAAATTACTTACCAAAACCCTCATAGATTGATAGGGTATTTACCGAACTCGTGGATAGCTTGATAGAAAGTTAACACATTTTCCAGAGGGGTAGAGGGGACGATTTCAGAGGAGGAGCCTATGAAGAACCCACCGCCTGGGGCGGCAACCTTGATAGCCCATTTCACTTTCTCTCTTATCTCCTCAGGTGTTCCGAGTGGGAGGAGTTGGCTACAATCAATTCCTCCAACGAGTATCAATTTATCTCCCCATTTTCTCTTCAAAAGCTCCAAATCCATTCCTGCTAACTGCTCAAGGGGATTCAATCCATCAACGCCTGCAGAGATGAGGTCATCAACTATTTCCAGGAGGTTTCCATCGGAGTGGAAGATGACCTTAATGCCCGCTCTTTTAAGAGGTTCAATGATATATTTTAAGCGAGGTAGCCAGTTCTTCCTAAGCCAGCGTGGTGAATACATCGTTCCGCTCTTGAAGGCGATATCGTCCCAAACGAAGGCAAGGGGGCAAAGGCGAGATTCAGCCATTGCCTCGGAATATCGCCTGCTTGCTTCCATATGTTCGTTTAAAATCCTGTTTACCTCCTCGGGGGCATCATAGATAGCGTAACTGAACAGCTCAAAGCCTATGGTGTGGCGAGCTGCGTCCAAGCCAACCCCACAGCCGGGGACGAACATAACCCTTGGGGCAAAGGCGGAAATCCACCTTTTCATCTCGGGCACCCAACCATCCATAACCTCTTCTTTCGAGGGAATATGACAATGATAATCCTTGATATCCTCCAATTTCTTATAGGGTCTTTCCGCAAGCCAAACTGTCTGCCCCTCCACCGCATAGCCGAATTCTCCCGCCATTGATACATTTCCCTCTTCCTCCACGCTCGGAGGGATAGCTATCCCACGGCAGAGGTCTATCCCCAATCCTTCATAAACCTTCACCGAGGCTTGAAGAGGGTCCTTTTCGTTTGGCGCGAAATACTGGTATACCGCCCTATTATCAATTAAGTCCCATATAGGAACCCTGTCTCCTTCTTTATGGTCAGCGGATTTCATTATCCTCTCGTAAACGGCGCTATCCAATACCTCTCTGGCGTAAAAATCCTCCATAATCGCCCTCCTTTTTAAAAGAATAGCTGTTGTAAAAGGTTTGCTAAATCCACTATTTTTGCTTCCTCCTCTTTTCCCCTGGCGCATTGGCAGAGGGCTTCCGTAAGGATGGCTAATCCCACGCTGTTTATCGCCGATTTAACCGCCGCTAATTGGGTTATTATATCAGAGCAATCCCTCCCCTCCTTTATCATCTTTTGGATACCCCTTATCTGTCCCTCTATTATCCGTAGCGAGGAAATGATTTTCTTATCCATAATCTATCGTCCTCCTAATATATCCAAAAACATTACTTCCAAACAAAGCTGTTGATTGAAGTTCAGACCGGGTTGAAGCAATCTATAGGTTCTTTGCAAGGAGTTCAAAGCGGAGTGAATGAATTCCAGATTGTAATTTCTATAAATCCCCTCAAGTGTTTCCCTCTTATCGTAATTTATGAGAAGCGAGGGATTACCGGAGAGCTGGAGGATGAGAAGGTCACGAAAGAAAGAGGAAGCGAAGAGAAGACACTGCTGGACTTTATCTCTATCCTCTCCCTCCTCAATCTCTCCCGCTATTTGCAAGAATCTTTCCGCTGCCCGCAAGAAGTAATCAGGATTAGTGGGCATCTCCAGCAGGAACTGGATTACATCTTCCCTTACCTTCTTGAGGTCCTCTTTTTCCGCAATTGTAATTGCATAACCGGGACGCCCCTCGGAGAGAGAAGCAAGGGAATAAGCCAAATCCTCGTTTAATCCATACTTTCTATTCAGGAATTGGGCAATCTCTTCCTTGCTTACGGGAAGGAATCTTATGATATGGCTACGGGAGGCAATCGTGGGAGGAACATCGCCCACATTTGGAGCTAAGAGAATGAATAGACATCTTTGGGGTGGTTCCTCCAATATCTTCAAAAGGGCATCCCCAGCTTCCCTTGTAAGAACCTCCGCTCTCTCTATGATATAAACCTTCCACCCTCCCCAGGCGGGTGCGGTGTAGGCTGACTGCCGAAGAACTCTTATCTCGTCTATGCCCAGTTCTCTCTTCTCCTCAGGAGTGGTAACCAACCGAACATCGGGATGATAACCACCATCTATAGCCTTGCAGAACTGGCATTCATCGCAGGGCTCTTTGTCCTCCGATAAATTCAAACAGTTCAAAGCTTTTGCGAAATTGAGAGCGCTGAGGGTTTTCCCGACGCCCTTCGGTCCTACAAAGAGATATGTATGATGCAATCTTTTTCCCCTTATGTAGGACTTGAGAAGCTCTACGGCTCTTTTTTGACCGATTATGTCCTTAAAAGCCATTAACCTCCTTATTTAAAAGCGATGAAATTGTTCAACTTCAACAACGAAAACGATAGCACCGCCCACCCTTACCTTCATCGGAGTGGGAAAGGGGAAAGGTCCCGCCTCACTGAGAGGAAGAGGACGGGGATTGATGAACTGCTCCCTACTCCTACAATTCCTTTCTATCAGGGAAAGCACATCCTCAAGTTCCGCATCCTCCACCCCTATGAGAAGAGTGGTATTGCCCTCCCGCAGAAGCCCGCCCGTTGAGGCTACCTCCGTGAATCTATAGCCCGCAGCTAAGAGTTCCTGGCTCAAACGAGCCTTATCCCTGCTGTGAACTACCGTTATGAGCAGCTTCATCGCACCACCTCCTTAAAAGCTCTTCAACTATTTCCTCAATCCTTTGCCTCACCTCTTCAATGCCTCCCTCCCCATTCAAAACCTTTATCTTATCGGGATAGCGTGAGGCTATTTCCAGATAACCTTCTCTTACCTTTTTATGGAACTCAAGCGGTTCCCCCTCAAAGGGGGTGAGGGTGGAAAGGCGTTTTATTCCTTCCTCAGGAGGCACATCAAGATAGATTGTTAGGTGGGGCGATATCCCTTGACAGGCAAAGTTGTCTATTTCCTCTAGGAGGGATAGTTCTAACCCTCTTCCGAAGCCTTGATAGGCAAAAGTGGAAAGGGAGAAACGGTCAGAGATAACTATCTTACCCTCCTCCAAAGCGGGTTTAATCACCTCCTCAATATGCTGGGAGCGGGCGGCGAGGAAGAGGAAGAGCTCTGCCCTTGCGCTAAGAGGGCGGAGGGAGGGGTCCAAGAGAAGTTCCCTTATCCTTTCGCCCAATTTGGTTCCCCCTGGCTCCCTCGTGAGGATAACGGGAAAACGCTGAGAGAGGGAGCGGAAAAGGAGCTCTGCCTGAGTAGTTTTACCAGCTCCCTCTCCTCCTTCAATTACGATGAATAAACCTTTAAGAGAATCCTCCATTTTCACTCATAAATAAGTTTAATATATTTTCTCCAAAAGGAAAATATTTATCAGTAATTTTCCCACTTGCAAAGGGATGCAAGGCTAAGCCCTACGCCACGAATCACAAGTATAATATGTTATGGAATTCTCCAACCCATTCCTTTAATGTTGTTTTTCTGTTATAATAATTTTTAAAACGGAGGTAGATGAATGAGAAAAAGCTTCCTTATCATAGCTCTTTTCCCTTTGATTTCCCTCCTTGCCTGGGCAATGAATCCCTTCAACGAAGGGATAAAGCTCTTCAAGGAGGGGAAACTGAAGGAAGCGGAAGGTAAATTCCTCCAAGCCCTCAGGGAGGACCCCACTGACCCCTATACGCTCTCCTGGCTCGGGTTCATTCAGCTCCGGCTTGAGAAATATGGGGAAGCGGAGGAAAACCTTAAGAAAGCGGTTTCCATCAACCCTCGCCTCGCCGATGCCTGGAACAATTTGGGAAGTCTTTACATCGCATTGGGCGACCTTGATGGGGCAATTGAGGCTTATAAAAAGGCGGTTCAAGCAAAGCCCTCCCTTAGCGATGCCTTCTATAACCTTGGTGGTGCCTACCTGCAGAAGGGAGATGTGGAATCCGCCATATCATCTTTGGAAACAGCGGTTAGACTCTCCCCACAAAACGCCCTCTACCATAACAGTTTAGGAATTGCCTACCGCAAAAAAGGGGAAGTAGATTCCGCAATAAAGGAGTTTCAAAAAGCTATTTCCCTTTCTCCACAGCCGGAATATTATATCAACCTCGCCCTTTGTTATTGGGAGAAGGGAAATAACAAGCAAGCGCAGGAGAGCATCAAAAAGGCTCTCCCAAATTTGAAAAGCGACCAAAGCTTAGCTCTAATCGGTGGAAAGATGCTGTTAGAGAAGGGACAGATAGATGATGCGATAACCCTCCTTAAATCCGCTTCACAGGGCACTGATTCCTACCCTTTATTCCTTCTCGGATTGGCATATAGCAGGAAGGGGGATTTGATGTCCGCTGAGGAAGCTTATCGGAAGGCGCTAAAGCTCTCCCCCTCAGATTATGAAATCCTCAACAATCTGAGCGTTGTCCTATTCAAAGAGGGCAAATATGAAGAAGCTTTGGACTATCTCAAAAAGGCAACAGAAGTGAACCCATCCTCGACCTTGGCTTATTACAACCAAGCCCTGGTCCTTAGAGCGCTTGGCAGAGTGGATGAGGCAATAGAAGCGCTGAAGAAGGTTATTTCTAAGGATGGTAAGATGTCCTCCGCTTACTTTTTGCTCGGCGACATCTATATGGAGAAAAACGATTACCAATCCGCTGCCGAGGCTTTCCAAGCCGCTATTTCAATGGACACCAAAAATGCGCAAGCTTACAACAATCTCGCTATCTGTTTGGAAAGGCTTGGTAAGTTTCAAGAAGCGATAGAAACCTACAAGAAAGCTATAAACCTAAACCCTAACCTGCCTCAGCCTTATAACAATCTGGGCGTCGTCTACGAGAAACTGGGGGACATTGATTCGGCGATAAAATACTATAAACTAGCACTGGAGAAGGACCCGAACTTCCCCGAAGCGAAAGCTAACCTTGAGCGTTTGGGTATAAAGGAAAAGAAGTGAAGGGACTCGTCCTCCTCTGGCTATCAAAGGATAAAAAGCAATCCCTCAAGAAGGGGAAGGAGCTTATCCAATCGCTTTTGAGGAAAGAATTCGCCGTGAGGCTTGAGCAAGAGATAGCGGATTCGCTTAACCTTCCCCAGCTTGCTATGAGAGAGGAAGAATTGGGCAAGGTAGAGCTCGTCGTTGTAGGTGGTGGAAACGGCACAATATTGAAAGCAAGCCATTTCGCCGCTCCCTTGGGTGTTCCCCTACTTGGAGTGAATATGGGGCGCTTCGGTTTCCTTGCGGAGTTCACGCCCAAACAAGCTATTCAGGCGGTTGAGGATTTCTTTCAGGGTAGGGTTCGCATTGAGGAGAGGATGATGCTTGAAGCAGTGGTAAAAGATAAGAGGTTCTATGCCCTCAACGATGTCGTTCTCAGCAAGGGTGGGATTTCTCGCTTGCTTCACTTGGAGACGAAAGTGGGAGGAGAATTGCTCGCCATCTATCCCGCAGATGGCTTGATAATCTCTACCCCCACCGGTTCAACCGCCTATTCCCTATCCGCAGGAGGTCCCATCGTTGACCCCTCGGTAGAACTACTCATCCTTACCCCAATCTGCCCTCACACGCTAAGCGCGCGCCCCCTCGTCCTAAAGCCTGAGGAAACGATAGAGGTCAGCCTCCGCTCCCCCCATCCGAGTTCAGCATTCCTTACGGTTGATGGACAGGAGGGCATACCCGTAGGCGAAGAGAAGGTGATTGTGAAAAAAGCTTCCTTTCGCTGTAAGTTCGTCCTCTCCCATGATTATTCCTTTTATCGGAAGGTGCGTTCCCTCCTACGCTGGGGAGCGAGGAAGGGGGTGCTTTAAGGGTTGCTTTACGAGCTTTTCATCAAGAACTTCGCCATAATAAAGGATGTGCGGATGCAATTCGCTGAGGGATTAATCGCTCTGACGGGGGAGACGGGGGCGGGAAAATCCATCGTCGTTGACGCCCTCAACGCCCTTGCAGGAGGAAAAGTAGACCCAGTTATGCTTTCTTCGGAAACTTTCATTGAGGGAACTTTTGATATATCCTCCAATCAAGCAATTAAAGAACTTTTAGAGGAAAGCGGTTTCCCTCCCGAGGATTTCCTCGTCATCAGCAGGGAGTTCAGTGGTGGAAGAGGCATAGCGAGGGTTATGGGAAGGATAGCACCCCTCCAGTTCCTCACCAGATTGGGAGACCTTCTCATAGACATCCACGGTCAACACGAACACCAATCCCTTCTTAGACAGCCCTACCACCTTGAGATATTGGATAGATGGGGAAAGGGGATAATGGAACAAAGAGGCAAGGTTGGGGAGCTCTTCAAGGACTTGGAGAGAAAGAAACGGGAATATGAGGAGATGATGGAAAGGAAAAAGGAAAGGGAAAGGCTTTCCTCTTTATATGAGTATCAGCTGAAAGAGATAAACGAAGCGAAGCTTGTGCCTGGGGAAGAGGAGGAATTGAAGAGGGAAGCGCTACTTCTTTCAAATGCAGAGAAAATATACCAGAACCTATCCCTTGCTTATTCCATTCTCAAGGGGAAGGAACCCTCAGTGGAGGACTTGCTCGGCAGGGTGCAGTTGCTCATTGAGGAAGTTGCTCTTTATGATGAGAGATTAGGGGAATTAATCAATTTGATAAAGGAGGCTTATTCCCTCATTGAAGAGGCATCCGCTACCCTTGGTTCTTATGTAAGCGATATAGAGTTCAATCCCCAAAGGTTGGAGGAGGTAGAGGCAAGGCTTTATCTCATATCACGGCTCAAGCAAAAATACGGCGGAAGCATTGAGGAGATATTGGCATATAGGGAGAAAATAGAGAGGGAATTGCATTCCTATACTGAGGGAGAGGAAAGGTTGGAGGAGTTGAGGAGGGAGGTTAACCAATTGGAAGCGCGGTTGATTAAGGAAGGGGAGATCTTATCCGAAATGAGGAAGGAATGCGCTCGCTCCCTGGAGGAGATGGTAGTGAAGCATTTGAGGGAGCTGGGAATGGAGAAGGCGAGGTTTTGTGTAGCGATAACTGAGAAGGAGATGGACAGCAAGGGGAAGGATAGGGTTGAGTTTCTCTTCAGCGCCAATCCAGGCGAGGCGCTTCTTCCCCTGCAAAAAATAGCATCGGGAGGCGAGCTATCCCGCTTTATGCTTGCTGCAAAAAGCGCCCTGAGGGAAGCAGACCCCGTTCCAATCCTCGTATTTGATGAGATAGACCAAGGGGTGGGTGGGGAAATGGGGTTCGTATTGGGGGAGAAGCTGCGTCGCCTCAGTCGTGGAAGGCAGGTGATAGTTGTCACCCATCTTCCACAAATAGCTTGTTTCGCTGACCACCATTACCTGGTGAGGAAGAGCGAAAGAGAGGGGCAAACGGAGGTGCGTATAGAAAAGTTGAGCAGAGAGAAGCGGGTTGAGGAGCTCACGAGGATGTTAGGGGGAAGCGAGTCAGCCTCCACCGCTTATCGGCATGCTGAGGAGCTTCTGGAAAGGTATGGTAGTGGCTGAGATGGAGATAAGAGGGATAGCAAGGATAGATTCAAAAACTAAATTGCTTATTCAAAGACTTAAAAAAGGAGAAATAGCGGTCATAGACCACAAGGATATAGATGTAACCTCCGCTCAATTGCTCCTTGAGAGAAAACCAGCAGCGGTGATAAATCTTTCTCCCTCCATTTCTGGGGAGTATCCAGCAGAAGGCGCTCGCCTTCTCCTTGAGAAATCCGTTCCAATTTTTGATTTAGAGGAGGGGAAGCTGGAAGGTGTTGAAGGGGAAATGGTAGAGATAAGGGGGAATGAGGTGTGGGTAAACGGGAAAGTTGTAGGCAGAGGGAGATGGTTGAAAATAGAGGAGATAGGGGAGAAGATGGAGGAGGGTAAGAGGAGGTTAGGGGAAATTCTGAAAAATTTTGTGGAAAATACTTTGAGATATCTTGAGAAGGAGAAGGATTTTTTCCTTCAAGAGAGGTTCCCTTTTCCCGAGCTGCAAACAAAGATAGAAGGAAGGGAAGTTATGGTTGTTGTGAGGGGGAGAAATTACAAGGAGGATTTGGAGTCCTTGCGTCATTTTATTGAAGATGTAAGACCAGTTCTCATCGGCGTAGATGGCGGAGCGGACGCATTATTGGAAATGGGCTACAAACCGCATATAATCATAGGAGATATGGATAGCGTTTCCACATCCGCTCTTTACAGCGGAGCGGAGTTAATAGCCCACGCTTATCCAGAACCCAATAGGCGCTCTCCGGGAGTGGAGAGGTTAAGGAGATTAGGGCTTCCTTTTCACGAGGTTCCCTTCCCTGGGCTCAGCGAGGACCTCGCCCTTCTTCTTGCTTATGAAAAGGGAGCGAGGCTAATCGTTATGGTGGGTTCCCATTATGACCTTTTAGATTTCTTGGAAAAAGGAAGGAAGGGAATGTCCAGCACCTTCCTCACTCGTCTGAAAGTGGGCTCTCTTTTAGTTGATGCGAAAGGTGTAAGCTATCTATACAGAAAGAAGCTGAAACCGATTCATATCTTTTTCCTTATCATCGCAGCGCTTGTTCCCATCCTCATTCTCGTTTTTCTCTCTCCCGCTGTGAGGGATGTTCTCAATCTTTTCTTCCTCCGCTTATGGACCTTACTGCGTTCTCTCAAATTTAAATGAAAGGAGAGGCATTGTTGCTGGTATGTGAAAAATAAAGAGAACAGCATGCTCTAACTTCCTATTATTTCCCAATATCAACTGCTAATAAAAGCAAGGATAAAGGAAAAAATTTAAAAAATGAAAATTATAAGAGAATTATGATAAAAAAACTTGAAATTTACCTTTTAAAGAATTTTCTCGTTTTATGCAAACCAAGATTTATTCAAGGTTTACAGAAATTGAAGAAAATATGTTTTTTATTCGAGTCATTCAACAAAGCCGAAAGGAGGGGTTTATAATGGCAAATAAGCTCGTTTTCCCTCCCCAGTTCTTCTGGGGAACTGCTACCGCCTCCTATCAAATAGAGGGAGGTTGGAATGAGGATGGAAAGGGAGAATCAATCTGGGATGTATTCTCCCACACGCAGGGAAAGATAAGGGATGGCTCAACAGGAGATGTCGCCTGCGACCACTATCATCGCTGGAAGGAAGATGTCGCCCTTATGAAGGAGATAGGTTGCAACGCCTATAGGTTCTCTATATCCTGGCCGAGAGTATTCCCTAAGGGGAAAGGGAAGGTTAACCCAGCGGGTCTTTCCTTTTATGACCGCTTAGTTGATGCCCTCCTGAATGCGAACATAACCCCCTTCATCACCCTCTACCATTGGGATTTGCCTCAAGCGCTTCAAGATGAGGGAGGATGGGCAAATCGGGATACCGCTTATTACTTCGCAGAATATGCGAGCGTGGTGGGGCATAAATTGGGGGATAGGGTGAAACATTGGATTACACACAACGAGCCCTGGGTCGTCGCCTGGATAGGTTACGGCTGGGGAGAGCACGCCCCCGGATTAAGAAACGAGAAAGTCGCTATACAGGTAGCTCATCATCTGCTGCTTTCTCACGGCTTGGCTGTAGGAATTCTCAAGGATATCATACCTGATTCAGAGGTTGGAATAACTCTCAATCTTTCGCCTATTCATCCGGCGAGCGATAGGGAAGAGGATAAATTGGCCGCTTCAAGGCAAGACGGTTTTCTCAATCGCTGGTTCTTGGACCCTGTTTTCCGAGGGCATTATCCTCCCGACATCCTTGAACTGTTCGGTGCAAATGCTCCCAAGGTCATACCTGGTGATATGGCGCTCATCTCTCGCAAGGTTGATTTTCTGGGAATAAACTATTATTCAAGGGGAATCGTGAAGTTTAATCCGAATGCGCTCCCCCTGCAGGTTGAGGGAGTTGCTCCCGAGAAAGCGGAGTTCACCGAGATGGGATGGGAGATTTATCCCCCGGGAATTTACGAAATAATAATGAGAGTCCAGAGGGATTATAAACCTGACAAACTTTATATAACCGAGAATGGAGCAGCATTTGCCGATGAGGTAGCGCCCGATGGGGGAGTGCACGACGAAAAGCGGATAGAATACTTGAGGGAGCATTTCATACAAGCCCATAGAGCGATTCAGGATGGAGCGAGGTTATGCGGATATTTCGTCTGGTCTCTTATGGATAACTTTGAATGGGCACACGGGTTCACGAAAAGGTTCGGCATCGTTTACACCGATTATGCGACACAGAAGCGCATAAAGAAGGATAGCGCCCTTTGGTATAAGAAAGTAATAGAGGAGAATGGGTTGAGCCTTTGAGCTCAAAGAGAGGAGGCTTTCCACAGGGTATTGACAAAATAGCATTTGCTCTTAAAATTTTTCTTGGTTAGCCTTCATTAAATAAAAAGGAGGGTTCCAAGATGAAAAGGAGCTTGTTTGTCTTTTTGAGTTTACTATTTGTCGTTCTCTTCGCTTTCCCCCAAGGGGTAAGTATCGTTTCGCCCAAGGATGGGGAAACGGTTCATAGTGAGGTCCCTATTAAGATTGAAGCGGAGAGGGGATACGCCCGTATTATGATAGATGGAGAATTTCTCGCCGCTGTTAACCTCCCCGCAACATTTATCTGGGACACAAACGCCCCTTATGGATTTGGTGGAAGCAAAGTTAAGGATGGTGAACATACCATATCGGTTGTCGTTTACGATGGGCAGGAAATAATTGGGCAGGCGCAGGTGAAAGTTATAGTCAAGAATAAGATAGAATTCCCTCTCGGAGAAGGCGTAAAGCTTTACTATAGATACAAGGAAGGAGAGGAGCACATTTGGAAGACAAATGCCTCTAGGGAAGGAATTGATTTGGAACTGCAATGGAAGGAAATCTGTAATGAAATATTAAAGCCCAAGGGCTCTCCCCCCATTATACTCCTCACCGATAGAGTGGAAAGCGGCAAGTTGGTTTACCAAAGGGGGATGACCTCAAACTATCAAGGCGTTGGGAACTACTTCTTCCTCAACATCTACCAAAACGGCGATAAGGCTGATATCCTCTCCGCTCTAAGGGGTGTTAGGGGTCTACCTCAAGAGGCAAGCACCTCCAATCTATTCGGTTGGGGGCAGTTGAGGATAAGCTTCCCTGATACGGAGGTGAAAATAGGGGAGCCTTGGCAAGCCTCAATTGTCTTTGTTGCGGATATAGAAAGCGGTGAGCCCCGTATCGCCTTAGCAACCCATAAGATTGAGGATGTTGTTTGGATGAGAGGTTACAAATGTTTTAAGATAAAATCAACATACGAATGGCGTGGGGAAATCTCCGTGGGAACGCAAGCGGGCGGAATGACGCCCGGAATGATGGGACCAGGGGCAATGCCCGGAATGATGGGTCCCGGTATGATGGGTCCCGGTGGTATGGTGGGGATGATGGGCGAGGGAGGTTCCCAGCAGGGTTCTACCGCAGGGAATGTAGTTACTCCTACACCAACCATAACAAGGACAGCTAATTTGATTCCCGTAATTGTTCAAGGGGAAAGGACAACTTATTTTGCCTTTGAAGAGGGGAAACAGGTTAAGATTGAAGAGGAAGTGAGGGTTACTCCGAGGTTTGGCAGAAGAGAGGGACAACCGAGCGGGATGATGCCAGGGATGATTGGTCCAGGGGGAATGCCACCGGGAGAAATGCCCGGTATGATGGGACCGGGTATGATGGGACCAGGG
>JBMFMH010000009.1:25027-31220 GCA_049970775.1 bacterium
TATGGGACCGGGGGCAATGGGTTCTGAGATGGGATTGCCATATTTCGCAGGCGGCTCAACCGCTTCTCCTGGTGGTAGGGCTATGGGTCCCTTTATGGGTCCTCAAGCGGGGGCTATCGGTTCTGTATCAGCCTATACGCTAAAAATCCAATCGGAAATGATTAAATGAATTTTCAAGTAAAACTTCCGCAAATTTTCTTCGGGAAAGGAAAGCTTGCGGAAGTTGTTAATATTTGTCAAGGATGGGGAAGGAAGGGATTCCTCGTAACCGGTCGTCAATCGGCGAAAAGGAGCGGTGTTCTTGAGAACCTGCTGTCTTCTTTATCTCTGTTGGGTTTAGAGGTAACGGTTTTCAGCGTTGCCCCCGAGCCTTCTGTTGAGGATGTGGATAGGGCTAGGGAGGAGGCAAAGGGGAGCGATTTCGTAATCGGTATGGGAGGAGGGAGTGCATTGGATGTGGCTAAAGCTACCGCCGGTCTAATCAACGAGGTCCACCCTACCTCTCGTTTCCTCTTCTCTGAGGTGGAGATAACACAACCCCCCATTCCCATTATCGCCATCCCCACGACTGCCGGCACGGGAAGCGAGGTAACGCAGGTAAGTGTATTGATTGGGGAAAAGGATGGTAAAAGGATAAAAAGCTCAATTCACCACCCCAATCTTCTCCCTCTTTATGCGATTTTGGACCCTACCCTTACCCTCACCTGCCCAGCTTCCCTCACCGCGTCAGCAGGTGCTGACGCCCTAACTCATTGCCTTGAAGCTTTTTTCTCTTCAGCTTCTAATCCCCTCTCCGATGCGGTTGCCCTACAGGGAATCTCCCTTATCTTGAGGAACTTTAGGAGAGCAGTTGAAAAAGGAGACTATGAAAGCAGAGAGGCTATGCTTCTGGGAAGCTTGATGGGAGGAATCGCTCTTTCCCAAGCTCATCTTGGAGCCGTCCACGCCCTTGCCCACTCCTTGGGGGCGCTAAAGGGCGTTCCTCATGGTATCGCCTGCGGGATATTTCTTCCCAGCCTGTTGAGGTTCAATTTGCCCTTTATTGAGGAGAAATTGGGGCTTCTCGCCAGATACCTAAATATACATCCGGATGGATTTATAGATGAAATAGAATCTCTTCTCTCCTCAATCGGCATACCAAAAAACTTGAGGGAGGTAGGGGTAAGCGAGGAGGAAGCGGAGGAAATCGTGGAGGGATGTAAGTATTCCCGTTCTCTGCGATACAATCCGAGAGAGACATCTAGGGAAGACCTCCTCTCCATCATAAGGGGTCTTCTGTAGAGGTGAATATATGAAGGAGATGGATTTTTGGGAGCACCTAAACGAGTTAAGGGCTCGCCTAATTCGCTGTTTAATCTATGTTGGCATAGGGTCATGCATTATATGGTATTATTATCCTCAAATCTTTAGCCTATTAACGCTTCCCATAAAGCCATTCCTTAAGGAAATGAAGGGGCGCTTCGTCGTGGTGGGGATAACCGAGCCTTTTGTGATAAAGATGGAATTCTCTTTGATATTAGGGGCTGTAATTGCCTCTCCGCCCATTCTTATGGAGATATGGGGCTTTCTTTCCCCAGCCTTCAGTCCAACCGAAAGGAAATGGGTTAAATTAATCGTTTTCCCTTCCGCTTTGCTCTTCTTCACTGGCGTTGTGTTCGCCTACTTCGTTATCCCACCCGGCTTCAAATTCCTCTTACAGCAAAGCCCTCCAGATGTCACCCCTTTCCTAAGCATAAATAACTATCTGATGCTTCTTGCGAAGATGTTCCTTGCTTTCGGTGCGGTCTTCCAGCTTCCCTTGATTTCTATGCTTTTAGCTGGTCTCGGTATTATCAATACCAAGCTGATGGTTAGCAGATGGCGGGAAATAATCGTTGGGATTTTCGTGATTGGGGCAATCATCACCCCCTCAGTGGATGTCATCACGCTTCTCATAGTTTCCCTTCCCATTGTTTTCCTTTACGCTTTGAGCGTTCTTCTCACCTTCATAGTTGAGCGGAGGCGAAGTAAAGTTGCTGAAACAAATCGCTGATGCCCTATACTCGGAGTTGGGGAAGAGAATCGTTCACATAGAACATATAGAGGGCAAGGAGGGTGAATTTGTGGAAATTCCGCCCTTTATTCCGGAGAAAATCAAAGAGAAGTTGGAAAAGTGGGGGATAAGGAGGTTATTTTCCCATCAAGCGGAGGCGATTAAGGCGATTCTTTCCGGGGAAAATGTAGTGATTTCCACGGGAACAGCGAGCGGGAAAAGCCTTTGTTATCTCATACCCACTCTTACTTATCTCATCAAGGAGCCCAAAAGCACCTTTCTTTATCTCTTCCCCACTAAGGCGCTTGCCCAGGACCAGTTAAATAAGTTGAAGGAATTGGAGCTTATGGAATTTTGCGCCACCTACGACGGGGATACTCCAATTGAGCAGAGGTCTTTAATAAGGGAGAAAGCGAATATCATTCTTTCCAATCCAGATATGCTTCATATAAGCATCTTGCCTCGCCATAGCGATTGGAGAAGGTTCTTCTCTAATTTACGATTAGTTGTTGTTGACGAGGTTCATTATTATCGTGGAGTTTTGGGCTCCCATATGGGAAATATCCTGAGGCGCCTCCGAAGGATTGCTTCCTATTACGGTTCCAACCCGACCTTTGTCTTCTGTTCCGCTACTATCTCCAATCCGGATAAGCACTGCGAAACCCTCTCGGGCTTGAAAGTAAAAGCGGTAACCGAGGATGGTTCACCATCACCCCCTAAAAGGTTCATCCTCTGGAATCCACCCCTTATAGGGGCGATGGAGAGGAGAAGCGTGCTTACCGAGGCGGCGGAAGGAATAACCTGGCTGGTAAATAAGGGGCTGCGCACGATTGCCTTTACAAAAGCGAGGAAAACAGCGGAACTCATCGCCCGCATAGTGAAGGAAACGAGGGAAGTAGCGATAATGCCATATAGGGCGGGATATACTCCCCAAGAGAGAAGGAAGATAGAGAGAATGTTATTCAAGGGGGAACTGCAGGCGGTGGTAGCCACCAGAGCATTGGAGCTGGGGATAGATATCGGCTCCCTTGATGCTTGCCTCCTCGTGGGCTATCCCGGAAGCATTGCCTCTACCTTTCAGATGGCGGGTAGAGCGGGCAGAAAAAGAGAGGGACTTATAATCTTAATCGCTGGAGAGGATGCGCTTGACCAGTTCCTTATGCGCCATCCCGAATACCTTTTCAAAACACCTCCTGAGGAAGCTATCTGCGACCCTCAAAACCCCTATGTGTTGAAGGACCACCTCGCTTGCGCCTCATTTGAATTACCGCTTGATGAGGAGGCGTTGAAGCTCTTCGGGGAAGGCGCCACAGCTTTAATTGAGGAGCTGAGGCGGGAGGGGAAGGTTAAAATGCTCAAGGGAAAATGGGTTTGGAGCGCGGGGGGATATCCTCCCTCAGAGATTGACATTAGGTCAATTAGGGGACAGGAATTCCTCGTTTTGGATATATCACAGGGAAATAAGGTTATAGGAACAGAGGATGGCGTGAGAGCTTTCAAGACCATCCACGAGGGGGCAATATATCTTTATCAAGGAGAAAGCTATCTTGTCCACGAGTTTGATATAAAAAACAGAAAAGCGTATGTAGCTCCTACTCGTGCGGATTACTATACCGAGGCTATTTCCCTAACGGAGATAAGCGTTCTTGAGATAATGGAGGTAAGCCCCTTAAAACAGAATCCTTTGGTCGTGAAGGGATTGGCTAAAGTTGAGGTAGCGGAAACGGTTACTGCTTATAAAATGAAGAAGATTTTTACAAACGAGGTGATAAGGATTATCCCTTTGGAATTGCCGACGCTAAAGTTTGACACGCAGGCTATGTTCATCCTCATCCCTTCTCGGATAGAGAAAAAGATAGGGGAGAGATATGATTTTGCCGGTTCCCTTCACGCTTTGGAGCATGCCAGTATAGGGGTGCTTCCCCTCCTCGCTATGTGCGATAGAATGGATATAGGTGGTGTTTCCACTCCTTTTCATCCCGATACCGCTCATCCCACCGTCTTCATTTACGATGCTTATCCTGGTGGTGTGGGAATAGCTAAGAGGGGTTACGAAAGAGGGGAGGAGCTATTGGATTTCACCCTAAAATTGATAGAGGAATGTCCCTGTGAGGAGGGATGCCCAGCTTGCGTTCTCTCCCCCAAGTGCGGAAACAACAATCAACCTATGGATAAGAGGGGAGCTATTGCTCTCCTTCGTGCCCTCCTCACTCAACGGTAACGCTCTTTGCCAGATTCCTCGGTTGGTCTATCTCCCTTCCCAGCTTGCGGGAAATGTAATAGGCGAGCAATTGAAGAGGGATGACAGCCAAGGGAGGGGTGAAATAATCAATTGTATTGGGTATGGTGAAGGACATATAGAGGTCATCGGCGAGTGGGTCGCCTTCCCGAAGAACCCCTATCACTCTTGCTCCCCTCGCCCACACCTCCTCTATGTTTGAGATGGTCTTATCTCGCAGAGATTCCTGCGTGACGACCGCTATAACGGGAACGCCATCGTAGATAAGGGCAAGGGGTCCGTGCTTCAGCTCACCAGCTGCGAATGCCTCCGCTCTTAAATAGGAAATCTCCTTCAGCTTCAATGCTCCCTCCAAGGCAACACCCCAATCCATTCCCCTCCCGATAAAGAAGAAGTCCCTCTCTTTATAAAGCTCTTCCGCTGCTCTTTCCACTTCCTCCCGTTTTGCGAGAACCTCACTGACCTTCTTGGGAAGCGTGAGCAATTCCTTCCCCATAGGGCGGATATCCATCCCTCGTAGAACCTTTGCCAGATAAAGACCGAAGAGATAGAAGACGGTGACCTGTGCGGTGTAAGCCTTGGTAGACGCTACGCATATCTCTGGACCCGCTCGTGTATATAAAGTAACATCCGATTCCCTTGCGATTGAGCTACCCACAGCGTTGACGATGCCAACCGTTGGGACGCCTTTCTTTTTCATATCCCGCAGGGCGGCGAGGGTATCAGCGGTCTCGCCCGATTGGCTAACCAATATCAGCCAATCCCCTTCCATCACGGGAACCGCTCTATATCTAAACTCTGAGGCGATGTCTATCTCAACGGGAATGCCGAGCAGGCTCTCTATAAAATATTTGCCTGCCATCCCTGCATAGAAAGCAGTTCCACAGGCAACGATGAAAATCCTCCTCAGATTAGGGAGCTTGTCCGCTAAGGGAGCGAGTTCCTTAGAGAGGTCAACATCGCCGTCCTCCCGCAACCTCTCCCGAAGAGTATCCCTTATGGATTGGTCCTGTTCAAGGATTTCCTTAATCATAAAATGCTCAAAACCTCCCCTTTCCGCCGCCTGCTGGTCCCAAGGAACCTCCATAATCCTCCGCTCAATCTCTTTTTCTCCTTGAAATATTTTATATTGAGATGAGGAGATGAAGCCGGTATCACCATCTTCTAGGACGATTACCTTTTTCGTATAAGGCAAAACGGCAGGTATATCCGAGGCGAGGAAATTTTCGCCTTCCCCTAATCCAATGATTAGGGGGCTATCCTTCCTGGCGAAAAAGACTTTATCTATGCCCTGAAAAATAGCGGCGACGGCATAGGAACCAACGAGACGAGATACCGCCTTCTGAAGAGCCTCTAAAGGGTCGCCTTTAAAATATTCCTCCAAAAGATGGGGAATAACCTCGGTATCTGTTTCGGAGCGGAATTGATGTCCTTTGCTTTTCAATTCTTCCCTCAACTCGCTGTAATTCTCAATTATCCCGTTGTGCACTACCGCTATCTTACCCGTGCAATCAAGGTGGGGATGAGCGTTAAAATCGCTTGGGCGTCCGTGAGTTGCCCAGCGAGTATGCCCTATACCAATCCCGCTTTTTATCTCGTTGCTCTTGAGCTTTTCCTCAAGGTCTTTTATTTTCCCCTTCTGCTTGGCTAAGAAGATGCCGTCTCCCCCAAGGAGGGCAACGCCAGCGGAATCATAGCCACGATACTCAAGCCTTTTTAGGGTATCAAAGAGAACGGGTAGCGCTTTCCTCGGACCAACATAGGCAACTATTCCACAGCTCATCTTTCCTGAAATTCACTCCTTTCTTTTTTACTAAATTAAATTATATTTTCTGAAGAATATTGTGGCAAGGAATAGTTTTGGTGAATAATTCATCAATGGGGAAAAATTTGATTTTCAAGAGATGTTAAATCTATTTTTT
>JBMFMH010000010.1:0-24603 GCA_049970775.1 bacterium
CCTAACCCTAAAAGGGGTATATCGGGGATGGAAAGCAATTCTCGGGATGAATGCCCAGCATTCATCCCGATTAAAAAGTAGCGCAGGATGTTTACTTAATTTTTTTCTCATACCAGCAACAATACCTTTATCTCAACTTGTAGACTATCTCAACGCTTACACGCAAGGCGTTGGCTTCCACGCTCTGCGGGAAAGGTAGATAGGGTCCTGCTTTCCTCACCGTATCAACAGCGGAATCGTCCAAAAGCTTGTAGCCAGAGGAATTAAGCACTTTAATATCTGAGGGAGAGCCATCTCGCTTTATCACGAACGAAACCTTCACCGTCCCCTCCATTCCCGCCATCTTCGCTTGAGAGGGATATTCCTTAGCTGAATTTATCTTCCTGTAAATCATCCTTTGAAACTCCGCAATCTCCTTCGGGTCTACCTGTTTCTTCGGTGGAGGAGGCGGAGGAGGAGGCGGAGGTGGCGGAGGTGGCGGAGGAAGTTCCTCTTTAGGTTTCTCCACAGGTGGCGGAGGAGGTGGTGGTTCCTTTTTCTCTTTCGGCGGAGGTGGAGGAGGTGGTGGTGCTACTTGGTTTGAGACAGGCATAGCAGGTTTATCCCCCGAACCACCTACTCCAGGGGCGCTACCGCTTCCCCCCAATCCCGGTCCTGAAGCTCCTGGCTCGGGCTTCGGTATCCCACCAACGACGAACTCTCCTCCGCCGGGCGTCGTCTTGGCTAAAACCTGGGCGGCGCCTCCACCGGGAGCTTGAGAGGTCGGTTTCTCATCGGGAAGCCAAGGTGTTCTCTCAATTTTTTTCGCCAAAAAGGGTCCTTTCGGAAGCTCCCTTCTAACCTCTTTTTTAATTTTTATCTTCTCCCTTATAACCGTTGCTTTCTTCTCCAACTTTTTGCTCTCCGGGGAAGGATTGCGAATCCTCGCATATATAGGTGGTAGCTGTAAGGATAAGGGTGGACAAGTTGGGCAGGCTTCTAAAAACCTACCAGCTATGGGTAGTGCCGCAATATGAAGGGAAAAGGAAACCGCTAAAGCGGTAAGCCATACCCTCTTGCTATTTAAGTAAAAAAATTCCACTCTTTTCATTTCTTAATCCTCGCATTAGAGGGAGGAGGCTTGAGTTCGGCGGCTAAGGCGATGTAATCAAGCCCGGAAAGGCGAACTGCATCCAAAACATCAACAACTTTGCCATATGGCACATTCCTATCACCGCTAACTATAACCACTATCTTTTGATTTCGCTGCGCTTCCTCACTTAATCTATCAAGCAAACGCTCAACCGTTACCTCCTCCCCTCCCAAATAGACCTTTCCATCCTTCGTAATGAATATGGCGACCTGGGTCTGCTCTTGGGGGGCAGCGGTTGCAGCCTGTGGCAAGGATATATCAATCCCCGTCCCAGTAACAATGAAGGAAGCGGTCATCATAAAGATGATGAGGAGAACGAGCAATATATCGTTGAAAGGGACCATATTTATTTCCCAAAAAATATCCCCTTTCTTTCTCATTTTTCCTCCCTCAGTTGGAGAAGGAACTCGTTCTGCCTGATTTCCAATGCCTCAACGATTCTCCCCGTGAGGGAGCGGAAGGCATTATAAAGGGTAACTGCTGCGATTGCAACCGCTAATCCCGCAGCGGTGCAAACCAATGCCTCCGCAATTCCCGCCCCCACAACCGCTATCCCCGCTGAACGGTAGATTGATATGGAATGGAAGGCATTCATTATCCCGAGGACTGTCCCAAAGAGACCGATGAAGGGGGCAACCGCCCCTGCAGTAGCGAGGAAAGGGAGGTTCCGTTCAAGGAAGAAGGAGACCCTCGTTAAATTCAACTCCATTCGTTTCTCGTTATCCATCTCATTGGGGTTGGAGAAGTAAAGCTCTACAAGGGGAGAGGAAGGGGATGGGAAATAAGCCTTCACCGATTTATCGCTTTTTAGCTTCGCCTCAAAATTGGAGAGGAATTTTTCCAATTCTTTTCTGAATTTCCGATAGAGAAGCGCCCTTTCCACCGCCACAGCGATGACGATGAGGGAAAGAGCGAAGAGAATGTACATCGTAAAGCCGCCGTGTTGAAAAAGGTAGGACATAGCTTGCATACCTTAACTCCTTTCTTGCTTCTTGATATCCTTTATCTTACCATCCTCCATCTCTACGCCCATAGTTGCCCTCTCCAAAATACGAGGGTCATGGGTAGCGATTAACACCGTGCAACCTCTCTTATTCGCCTCCCAAAGAAGGTCTATAATCTGCTCGCTTGTCTTTCTGTCAAGGTCACTTGTCGGCTCATCAGCTAACAAAATCTCCGGGTTATTGACGAGAGCTCGTGCGATTGCCACCCTCTGCTGCTCACCACCGCTAAGCTCAACGGGCAACTGGTCCCAAAGCCTTTTCAGGGGAAGTATATTCGTCAATATATCTGTTACCCTTTTTCGTTTCTCGCTCTCGGGAAGAGGAAGTGGGACGAGGGGAAATAGCACATTCTCAAAGGCGGTAAGCGTGGGAATGAGATTGAAGCCTTGGAAAACAAAGCCGACCTTTTCCCTCCTATAAAGCGAGAGCTTCTCCTCGTCCTGAGTTGTAAGGTCAAGGGAATCAACAACTACCCTGCCGGAAGTGGGCTTATCAAGTCCACCGATGAGATTTAAAAGGGTCGTCTTCCCTGAGCCGGAAACGCCATAGATGACGACGAACTCACCCTTCTCCACTTGCAAGCTCACCCCGTCAAGGGAATGAATTTCTAAATCCCCTTTCCTATAAATCTTGCTCACATTTTCCACTTGAATAAGGGGCACTTCTTTCACCTCCTTAGATAGCCCTAATAGCCTGTGCGGGCTGGAGAGAAGCGGCCTTGCGAGAAGCTAAATATCCCGCAAGAATACCCACGACTATTGAGACCAATAGGGCGGTTATGATTATCCAGGGGTATATCTGCATAGCCACTTTGAGGTTCTCAGGAGGAGCAGCGGCGGGAACGCAGGAATAAGGGAGGAGCCCATGTGGCAACTTGAATACCGCTGTGGATGCATATGCATAAGCAAGGAGATAACCTCCTATAATTCCTAAAATCCCTCCGATGATTGTCTGGACAGCCATTTCCGTAACCATAAGCTTGGAGATATCCGCATTGCGCCAACCCAAAGCCTTCATTATCCCTATCTCCCTCGTCCTTTCCCCTATGGAGGCAACAGCGGTCCTCATAACCAAAATCGCCACCCCGATAACAACTATTATGCTCAGAACCTTTATCATCGTTTGGGCAAGATTGGAAACCCCCGTTGTATCTGGAATTATCGCCTCAGCGGTTATGATTTTTATATTCTCCTTAGGCTTCAACCCCGTTGCCTGTGCCACGAGCTTCATAATCTTCGGTTTTATTTCCTCAGCCATCTTGGGGTTCTCCAATTTAACTAATATCATATTCACCGCATCTTGCGGGAAATTCGGTTGATTCGTGTGAATGAGCTCCTGCGCTGTAGTGAGAGGAATGAATATCTCCGCTTCAGCCACACGGGGCACCCCCTGCATATCCGCAATTCCTATTATCTCAAAATCCTTATAGCCGAGCTCAATATGGTCGCCAATCTTCAAATTTTTCGCCTGAGCGAATTTCTTGTCCAAAATAGCAACATACTTATCATCCAAGCTGAAGGAACGCCCATTGATAACTGCATACATCTGTCCAGCGGCGGGAGCGAGGGAAAGAGGTCCGATGGAAGGATTGCGAACATCCACCCCGCAGCAGTTATACATAGCGTCTTTATCCTCCGGATGATAATCCCAGAACAGAAGGACACCGCTTACGCCCTTCACTCCAGGAATTTGACCTATCTGTTGCAACAAACTGTCCGGCAAAGCACCAAGGTGTCTTGCTTGGCGAATCTTCTTGAAAGGTCCAGGCTCAACGAATGTCTCCACGGCTAAGTCAGTTCCCGCCGTTTTGAAGGGAACCTTCATAGCATCTCGGAAGAACTGCATTATCGCCAATACAGCGACGAGAAGGAGGATGCTGAAAAATATACTCGCAATAGTCAAAGTGGAACGCGCCTTCCTTCTCGTTATCTCTTTCCAAGCATAGGCAAACATAGGGAATCACCTCTAACAGAAAAGTATAGCACGGGAAGATGTCAAATTTGTGTCAAATTTATGACAATACCGCTTTAAGGCTTGCCCTGACTTAATAGGAGAGAGAAAAGACGATAGGCTAAAAAAATCAAAAAGGAAAGGGAGATTAGCCAGATGATATACCTCCTTAGTGAGGAAGCTCTATAAGGTTTCTTTTTTGCTATCTCGTCTAACCTCGTGCGGTAGAAACTTTCCTGTGGTGCCAACCTTATCGCTTCCTTATACTCCTCTATTGCGGAGGGAATATCTCCCCTTCGCTCCAAAATATCACCCAGAAGGGAATGGGCATCCGCATTGAAGGGGTCGTTTTCTATCGCTAATCTGCAATCCCTTTCCGCTTCCTCGTATCTCTTGTTCGCTAAATGGAGGCTTGCGGAAAGCAGTATCCTCGCTATTTCCTTCTGGGAAGCAGTGGGAATCCTTGCTCCGCACTTGCGACAATACCTGCTATCCTTTGGATTAATCGCTTCGCAATAAGGACAAATGATTGTCTCGTTCATCTCACATAAGGAATGATATAAGGACCTTCTAAAATGACTGCCATTTTCGCTCCCTCCCCATATCCACCAAGGACCTCCAAAATCGTTTTCTCTAAATCCTCCGCTCGCTTGACGAAGCAGTGCTTTATTTCCTCCTCGCTCAACCCATCCGTATACAAATAAACATCCTTTGCTTTCTTATAAACCTTCGCTAATTCCTCCACCTCCCACTGGTCAATTATGAAGTTAGCGGGGTCATACATCCTTTCAACTGTTTCCTCTAAGGATTTGGAATTCCAAAGAAGCGTTCTGAATTCCTCGCTTCCCACCCCCTCTGAGCAAGAGGAGGCGATTATAATCGTTCCACCCGGTTTCAATATGGGAAGCGCACCAACCATTCCCTTAACGGTTTGATAGAATGTGGCATCCAAGGGAGCCCCTCCTCCGTGGGTAAGAACCACATCTACAGCCTCATCTATTCCAACCTTGACGAACTTCTCTACGAATCTAACGCCCTCCTCCCATGCCTTCTCCAAATCACCTGCGAAAACACCTGTTATCTTCCTCTCCCGATTAATCGTTACATTCAAAATGAAATCCGCTCCCGCCATCTTAGCAACCTCTAATGCCTCCTCGTGGAAAGGATTCCCCTCCACTATCCCATTATCGGCGTTGGGATGTTCCAAGAAGTGAGGACTATGTTGTATCTTCACCGTATCCACACCGCATATACCGGGACATATGCTTTTCCTACCACCTGAATAGCCAGCCATAAAGTGTGGTTCAATGAGACCGGTTAAAATCTTCAAGTCCGCTTCTAAATACAGCCTGTTTACCCATACCTCTGTTCCCCTTTTGGTCTTTCCGATAAATTTCTGCTGGGATTTATCCCGTGCGAAGTGATTCTCAATGCGGTAATTCCTCATTATATCTTTTCCCACCATTCTCTCCAATTCCTCTCCCAGATTGGGACGATGTAATCCAGTGGCTATCAATATCAAGATGTTCTCCCTTTTTATGCCCGCCTCCTCTAAATAGTCCAATAGGGGTGGCAATATAATCCGATTCGGAACGGGACGAGTTATATCTGAGATGACAACACAAGCGGTTTTCTTTCCCCTTGCTATCTCCTTTAAAGGAGGGGAGGAAATAGGGTTATCAAGCAATTTCTTAATCGTTCCCTCCACATCGGGAAGGGCAGGGGCATCCTTGCTCGCTAAAATCGCCTTTACCCTACCAGCGGGCAACTCCACCGGTAGCTGTTTATCCCCATATGAGAGGGAAACCTTTATCCTTTCCCCTATCATCTCATCTTTACCTCCCAGCTATATGGTATATTGGGGTCGTTCCAGGGAAGGCGATATTCGTCAGGATTTTCCCTGTTATAGGGCTCCGTGGGAACATTTATCACATAAGCATCCCCTTCCCCTACTGCCTTGAAGCCGTGTGCTACCATTGGTGGGATTTTGATGAGAAGGGGGTTGAGCTCACCGATGAAGAACTCGTTCACTTCCCCTTTCGTTGGTGAATCCTCCCGCAGGTCGTAAAGGGCGACCTGGGCCATCCCTTTGACAACAGCAAAATGGTCAGTTTGAATTTTGTGATAATGCCAGGCTTTCACAACTCCCCTATAGCAGACGGTGAGATAAACCTGCCCGAATCTCTCAAATAACTCATCATCACAACGCAATATCTCCATTAGCCATCCCCTATCATCGGGGATTGGCTTAAGAACCTTCACTTTTACTCCTTCAATCAATCTCATCACATTACCTCCAAAAAGCTTTTTTCTCCCGCAATGAACTTGTAGCTCAAGGGTCGCCTTCCCGTTCTCCTCACTACCACCCCTTTCCCCAAAATCGTATCTTCCAACCTACCCTTAAGATTTATATCGCACCCCTCAAGGATTATGGAATGTTCTATCTCCGTCTCCTTTACCTTTACCCCGTTTCCAATAGAGGTGAAAGGACCAATATAGGAATCCTCTATCTCGCAATCATCACCTATCACGAGGGGACCCCTTAAAACGCTTCTCCTTACGACCGTTCCAATTCCAATTTTTACTTTTCCCGTGATTTTTGTCAAATCATCTATCTCGCCTTTTATATCTTCCTCTATCTCTTCAAGGACCAGCCTATTGGCTTCAAGCAAATCCTCTGGCATCCCCGTGTCTTTCCACCACCCATTTATTATGTGATAGCTAACTCTGTAGCCTTTATCTATCAGCCATTGGATTGCATCCGTTATCTCCAATTCGCCTCGCTTTGAAGGCTTAATCTCCCCACAGGCGGTGAAGATGTGGTGATTGAAGATATAACAACCAACGAGCGCGAGATTGCTGGGTGGAGGTTTTGGCTTCTCCACTAATTTAAGGAGCTTTCCTTCTTTTACAATCGCAACGCCGAACTTCTCTGGATGCTTGGAGGGAGATAGGAGGATAAGAGCATCGGGATTATCCTTTTTGAATTCCTCAACAAAGCTCTTTATCCCCTCTTTTATGATGTTATCGCCCAAAAATACAACGAACGGTTCATCCTGTAAGAAATGTTGGGAAACCTTAACTGCGTGGGCGAGCCCAGCGGGAGTTTCCTGCTCAATATAAGTGAGGTTTATCCCCCATCGGGAACCATTACCAACCGCTTTGATTATCTCTACTTTCGTTTCCCCTACAACTATTCCTATATCCTTAATTCCCGCCTCAATTAGGGCTTCAATGGCGTAAAAAAGAACGGGTTTATTCGCCACGGGGAGGAGCTGCTTCGCTGAGGTATAGGTAAGGGGTCTCATCCTCTCGCCCTTACCACCGGATAGAATAAGCCCTTTCATTAACTCTTCACCCCATGCGTATAAAATATCTGAAACAGGGATTTAACAGCTGCCGCTACGGGGGTAGCCATAAACATTCCCAAGATACCAAAGAATTCCCCACCGATGAAGACGGCGAGGATTATAGTGATAGGATGAAGCCTCATCTGGTGACCAATAAAGAGGGGAAGGATGAATTTTGAATCTATGAATTGGAGAACCGAGAAAAAGGCGAGGACATAAAGGGCGGATATCGGGGACTTTATAAGAGCCAAAAGAACTATGGGGGTTCCGCCCGCTATCGGACCAACTATTGGAATCGCCCTTGTGATTCCCGCTAATACGCCCAGAAGAAGGGGGAAATCCATTCCGATTATGGCAAGTCCTCCCCAGACGGTTATCCATAAGATAAGACAGGCTATGAATTGCCCAACGATATATTGCCTCATAGCAAAATCCATTTCTCTAAGGATTAGCAAAGCCTTGCGTGTGTATTTAGGTGGTATAAAAATGAACAGCTCCCGCCTAAGCCCCTTCGCCCCTATAGCTAAATAAAAAGCGATAATCGGTATGAGGAAAATCTCTAAAATATGTCCGAAGGCGGATACAGTCTTCTCTATAATCCAACGGATTCCTACAGAGATATAATCCGTGAGCTTAGCGAATTGGTCAGCGATGACTTTTTGATATTGTGGAGGTAGGTTCAATACCTTTTTTTGAATTTCCTCCGCTATTCCTGCCAAATCCTTGCTATATTTAGTTATATTAACCTCCAAGCTCCTTGCCTCACCAATCAATGGACTCAGGAGGAAATAGGACGCTCCAATAACTACACCTAAAGAAATAATTATCACGATTATCGCGCTTAGAGCTCTTCTCGTTCCTCCTTTTATTCTACCCCAGAATCTTCTCCTTTGGAGCCATTTTATGAAGGGAGCCAAACAATAGTAGAGGATGACAGCGATGATAACGACGAGAATAAGGGAGCGAATTCTCCAAAGGATATAGCCAACAAAGGCGATCAGGAGCAATCGCCAGAGAAAGACCGTGAAGAACTCCCTTCTACCTAACATTCCGGCTCAAACTCCTCCACCTTTTCCTTTGTCCAGCCAAAATAATATAGTATCGCCTGATATACGCGCTCCTTCGCCCTTCCATCTCCAAATATCTTAACCTTTCTCGCCATTCTCGCATATTCCTCCTTTGAAAGCAAGAGTTTTCTGCTTTCCTGGATTATCTTCCCCTCTTCCGTCCCCACTAATTTTCCACATCCTGCTTCCACAACCTCAGGACGCTCCGTAACATCACGCAGTATCAATACCGGCTTCCCCAAATAGGAGGCTTCCTCCTGAATTCCACCGGAATCAGTGAGGATGAAATAAGCCCCCTGCATAAGCTTGACGAAAGGGATAAAGGGTAGCGGTTCAATAAGGTGAGCCCGTTTACCTTTTAGGAATGGCTTGACCGCTTTCCTCACGAGGGGATTCTTGTGCATCGGAAATACCAGCTCCAAATCGGTAAATTCCTCCAAAAGCTTTTGCACCGTTCTCGCAACCCTACTCATCGGTTCTCCCCAGTTTTCCCTCCTATGGATGGTCAAAAGTAGATAGCGCCCCTTCGGAGTTATCGGCAGTGCGCAGTCCTTCTCCAAAGCCATCTCTAAGGCATCTATAACCGTGTTGCCAGTTACGAATATCCTTTCCTCTCCTATCCCTTCCCTTAGAAGGTTCTCCTTTGCTTTTATCGTGGGAGCGAAATGGAGGTCAGCGATGTGAGTTGTCAACCTCCTGTTTATTTCCTCTGGGAAAGGAGCATATTTATCGTTTGTTCTCAATCCCGCTTCCAAGTGAGCAACGCTTATCTTCTGGTAAAAGGCTGATAGAGCGGATATAAAAGTGGTTGTTGTATCGCCCTGCACTATTACAAGCTGGGGTTTCTCTTTCCTCAATATCTCCCCAACCCTCTTCAGCAACCTCGCGGAAAGCTCCTCAAGACTTTGTAGCCTCCGCATTATATTCAAATCATAATCGGGAACGATGTCAAAATCTTTGAGAACTACATCAAGCATTTCCCTATGCTGAGCGGAAGCAAGGACTTTAACCTCTAACCTCTCATCCTCCTGCAACTTCTTTATGAGTGGAGCCATCTTTATTGCATCAGGTCTCGTCCCTACCACACAAAATATCTTCATCTTCAACTCCTCGCCAAAAAGAGAGCCAACCCTGAAAAGATAATAGTTGCCAAATAAAGGATAAGCACAACCTCTCGCTCACTATATCCCTTGTTAAGGAGCGTGAAGTGGATGTGTTCCCTATCCCCCTTAAAAGGGGAGCGCTTATTGGCTATCCTCTTGGAGGTCACGAAGAGGGCATCCATAATCGGTATAGCTAAGACGAAAAAAGGAACGCCTATTGAAACGAGGAGAGCGGTTTTCACCGCCCCCATCACGGATAGGACCGCAATCGTATAACCGAGGAACATCGCCCCAGTATCGCCCATAAAAGTCTTCGCTGGATAGAAATTGAAAGGGAGAAAACCCAGGCAGGAACCAGCAAGGATGAGGAAAAGGAAAGCTACCTCAATTCTTTTGAGCAAGATTGAAAGAACGCAGAGGGCTACAGCCGAGATTGCACATATCCCCGCAGCCAAGCCATCTAAACCATCGATGAAATTAATAGCATTGGTTATCCCGACAATCCAGAAGAAAGTGGCAATTGTGCCAATAATTCCTAATTGTATATATCCTTTGCTAAAGGGAGAGGATAGGATTGAAACCTTCAAGCCGAAGGCAATAGCTAAGCAGGCAACAATTGCTTGCCCAAGGAATTTCAGATATGCGGGAAGCTCAAAGGTATCATCCAATATCCCCATAATGACTATCAAACCGCCGCCAATGACAACCGCATTGTATCCACTTGACCAACTCAGCAATCCCCTTTTGCAGAGGAGAAGAGAGGCTATAAGAAAGGAAAGGAAGATAGCCAATCCACCGAGTTGGGGAACATTACCCTGATGGCGGCGCCTTTCATCGGGAACAGCTACTGCCCCCATTTTTTTAGCTATGAATATTGAAAGGGGGGTGAAAAGTAAAGATAGAAGCAGGGAAAGAGAAAAGAGAACGAGGGGATGGATTTTCATTTTATCTTTACCATCTCCACTCCCGCTTCCCTTAGCATCTGTTCAGCCAATTCATCGGGATAGGGTTCCTCATACACTATTCTTCTTATTCCTGCGTTTATGAGCATTTTCGCACAGGTTATACAGGGCTGATGTGTGCAGTAAAGGGTTGCCCCCTCTATTGAGACGCCGTAATAAGCTGCTTGAATAATTGCGTTCTGCTCAGCGTGTAAACCGCGACATAGTTCCTGCCTTTCTCCAGAGGGAATGCCTAATTGCTCCCTTAAGCATCCTACCTCAAGGCAATGAGGCAACCCACGGGGCGCCCCGTTATAGCCGGTTGTCAGAATGCGTTTTTCCTTAACTAAAACCGCCCCCACCTGTCTACGCAAGCAGGTTGAGCGCGTAGCAACCACCCTCGCAATCTGCATAAAATATTCATCCCAAGGGGGTCTTTCTATTCTTTCCATAAACCATCCATTCCCTCATAAAGGGGAAATCGTTCACACAATCTCGCTACCCTATCCCTTGCCTGTTCCTTAATCTTTTCATCATCGGGATGCAAAAGGACGCTCGCAATTATATCCCCTATCTCCTCCATTTCCTTCTCCCCCATTCCCCTCGTCGTTAAAGCGGGTGTGCCCAATCTTATCCCCGATGTCACCATTGGTTTCTCCTCGTCAAAGGGAATGAGGTTTTTATTAACAGTTATTCCAACCTCATCCAATAACACTTCCGCCTGCTTACCAGTTAGTCCTTTGGACTTAACATCAACGAGCATAAGATGATTATCAGTTCCTCCCGAAATGATGCGGAATCCCCTCTCCGCTAGGGATTTCGCCAACGCCTTGGCATTCCTCACAATCCTCTCTTGATACGCCTTAAATTCAGGGGTCATAGCCAGCTTAAAGCACACTGCTTTAGCTGATATTATATGCATTAAAGGTCCTCCCTGAATGCCGGGCATAACCATTTTATCAATCGCTTTTCCGAATTCCTCCTTACAGAGGATGAACCCTGAGCGAGGACCTCTAAGGGTCTTGTGAGTTGTTGAGGTAACAAAGTGAGAATAAGGGACAGGTGAGGGATGGATTTCCGCAGCAACTAAGCCGGCGATATGAGCCATATCCACCATCAAGAGGGCTCCAACTTCATCCGCTATCTCCCTGAACTTGGGGAAATCTATAACTCTTGGGTAAGCGGAAGCGCCAGCTATTATTAGCTTCGGTCTATATTGCTTAGCTAAGCGATATACTTCTTCATAATCTATCGTCTCTGTTTCTCGTGATACCCCATAGAAAACGACATTGTAAAATATGCCGGAGAAATTCACGGGGCTGCCGTGAGAGAGATGACCGCCGTGGGCGAGGTTCATCCCCATAATCGTGTCCCCTGGCTTAAGCACGGCGAAATAAACAGCCATATTCGCCTGCGTTCCCGAATGAGGTTGAACATTAGCGTGTTCCGCCTTAAAGAGAGCTTTAGCCCTTTCTATTGCCAGATTTTCCACGATATCCATAAACTCACATCCACCGTAATATCGCTTTCCCGGATAGCCCTCAGCATACTTGTTGGTCATAACAGAACCAGCTGCCTCAAGAATCGCCCGGGGAGCGAAATTCTCGGAGGCAATTAGCTCCAACTTGCTCCTCTCCCTACCCAATTCTCCCTTTATTGCTTCCCAAACCTCAGGGTCTACCTCCTTTAAAGAAGCCATCATCGTCTTTTTTTCATTCATTTCATTTTCCTCCTTCTCTCGTACTCCTCTATTTTCTTGATCCTCCTTATATGCCTTTCCGCTCCAGAGAAGGGAGTGTTGATGAAGACATCAACGATGTTTTTAGCCAATTCACTCCCGATTACCCTTGCGCCCAAAGCAAGGATATTAGCATCATTGTGGGTGCGCGCGAAGCGAGCGGTTGTTTCATTTTCACATACCGCACACCTTATGCCCACTACCTTATCCGCAGCCATACACATACCTATACCTGTTCCGCAGACGAGTATTGCTCTATCTGCCTCTCCTCTCGCTATCTTCTCCGCAACGAAAAAAGCTACATCAGGGTAATCCGCTGGCTCCGTGCCGTGCACGCCACAATCCTCTACCTCAAATCCCTTTTCCTTCAAGAATTCCTTTAACTCTTCCTTCAAATGAAACCCAGCGTGGTCGCTTCCTAAAGCTATCCGCATCCTGCTATATTTCCTTCACATCTTCTTGAGAGAGTAGCCTTATACCTGCTTCCTTCAATATCTCGCTCGCTCTTTCCCTGTTGTCCACTTGAAGAATCAGAATAGCGCTTTCTTTCAACCTTATCACGCTGGCATAACAATACTCAATGTTTATCCCTTCCTTTGCCAAGAGGTTCGTGACCGACGCCAAACCGCCAGGCTTATCAGGCACATCCACAGCCAATACCTCGCTCTCTATAACAGCATACCCCTCTTTCAGCAGGGCTTCCTTCGCTTTCTCCGGCTCGTTCGGTATCAACCTTACCACGCCATAATCCTTCGTTTCAGCTACTGATAATGCCCTTATGTTTATTCCCGCCTTGCTGAGACAATCAGCGACACCAGCTAATCTACCCGGCTTATTCTCCAAAAAAACAGCCAACTGTCTTATCATTTCCTTTCACCTCCCTTCTTATTGAATAATTCCCTTTTATCAATAACCCTCCTTGCCTTGCCCTCGCTTCTCGGTATGCTCCTTGGCTCGGCAAGGGTTAGATTCACCGAGATATCTAAGGCGCTCTCCAAAGCTTCCTCCAACCTTTGACGCAATTCCTCTAAATCCCTCATCTCATCTGAGAGGAAGGATTCGGAAACTTCTACCCGCAACTCCAAAGTATCCAATTTACCCTTTTCCCTGTCCACTATTATCTCATAGTGGGGAGCCACCCCATCAACGCTCATAAGCACGCTTTCAATCTGGGAAGGGAAAATATTTATTCCCCTAACGATTATCATATCGTCCGTGCGCCCCTCTATTCTGGATAAACGAGAGAATGTCCTCCCACATTTACAAGGCTCAGGATTAATTGAGCAGATGTCCCTCGTGCGATATCTTATCAGGGGCATAGCTTCCTTCGTCAAAGTGGTGAGGACGAGTTCACCTCTTTCTCCTGCTGGCAATTGCTCCCCTGTTTCGGGGTCTATTATCTCCGGGTAGAAGACATCCTCGTTTATGTGCATTCCCTCTTTGTATAGGCATTCCGAGGCGACGCCCGGTCCTATTATCTCACATAAACCATAAATGTTTATTGCGTCCAAATGAAGTTCCTCCTCAATTTCCTTTCGCATCTCCTCAGACCAAGGCTCAGCACCGAAGATGCCAACTCGCAGGGGCAAGTTCTCGAAATCCACCCCCATTTCCCTTCCCACTTCCGCTATATAGAGGGCATATGATGGAGTGCAACAGAGCACAGTCGTTCCCAAATCCTGCATTATTTGAATTTGCCTACGAGTGTTGCCGGAGGAGGTAGGGATAATCGTGGCACCTATCCTTTCTGCCCCTTGATGGAAGCCCAAACCACCGGTGAATAAACCGTAGCCATAGGCGATTTGGATGATATCATCAGCTCTAACCCCTGCAGACCAAAGGGAGCGAGCCATAACGATTGTCCATAGTTCAACATCGTTCCTCGTGTAAGCAACGAAGATGTTCTTCCCCGTAGTTCCAGAGGAACTCTGCAATCGGACAACATCTCTCATAGGGACGGCGAGAAGTCCTAAGGGGTAACTATCAACGATGTCCTTCTTCGTAGTGAAGGGAAGCTTTTGGATATCGGATATATCCTTTATGTCCTCTGGCTTTACCCCAGCGGAATCAAATTTCTCCCGATAAAAGGGGACTTTCTCATAAACATAATTGACAATCGCCTTCAACCTCTCGGTTTGAAGCCTGCGCAGTTCATCCCTGCTTATTCCTTCTTCCGGACTGAAAAACTCTTTCATTCTTCACCTCCAGCCATTGACTTTTATCGGAACACCCTCATCAGCAGAGCGCCAAGCTGCTTCCGTGAGGGCGATGACTCTCAATCCCCAGATAGGAGGAACTTTGTTTTCCTCTTTATTTTCCAAGCAGTCAAGGAAAGCCTCTATGGGTGTTTTCCCTTCGGGGAGTTTTTCCGGGGTAAAGTATTTGCCATCCTCCCCTTGTTGAAGAATTTGCCAACCATCTCTTATAAGGATTGCTCCCTTTTTCCCCCATATCCCTATTTCCTCCCCCCAGCCGGGATTGTCCCCTATAATCCCAACGGAACCCAGCATTCCCTCGGCGAATTTAATCGCGAGGCTGGTTAAGATGTCGACTTTAGCTTCCTCCTTTTCCATATAGGCAAAGACCTCCAAAGGGCGTGCTTCCGTTAACCAAAGCATAGCGTGCATTAAATGGCTGCCGGAATCGTTTATCTGACCACCACCGCTTAGAGAAGGCTCCCCTCTCCAGCTATGAAGGGCAGCAGGAAGCCAGTTCTGCGCTTGATAAGCGGTGAAGAACAAAAGCTTGCCCAGTTTGCCCGCGGCAATCTGTTCCTTGGCATATAGGAAAGCAGGCATAAAGCGACGCTGGTAAGCTACCATCACCGTTAAGCCTTTCTCCTCGGCAAGGTCAACCACCTTCTCCGCTTCCGCAAGCGAGCAAACCATAGGTTTCTCAACAAGGATATTAACTCCTTTTTCCAAGCAAGCTACCAATTGCTCATAATGGCAGGTGTGCGGACTGGCGATGAGAACTGCGTCCAATTTTTCTTTATCAAGGAGTTCTCTATAATCTTGATAAAGCTTGGCTTTCCCCAATTGGGGAAAGCGTTCAAATGTGTTTTGCAAGGATTGCGGGTTAGGGTCGCAGAGAGCCACGATGTCAACTCTTTTTCCAAGAAACTTTTTCTCGTTCAAGACCCTGATATGGGATTGAGCCATTGAACCTGAGCCAATAATCGCAAATCGCATCACGACTTTTCCTCCTTAATTAGAAATTTTAAAAAATTATACCTTATTCACTTAACATATTCAACAGACTGTTTAATTCCACAACATATAGGATTTTGAAACAAAAGAGGGGCAGATTCAAAACGGGCAGTTCTATCAAATGTTCTCGTAGCGTTTTGCAAAGAGGAAATAATCCGCTCTTGAGTCTAATATGTTATTGGCTTATACAATTTCTTGACTTTTCCATCCCTTAAACCTAAAATTTCATAAAAATTCGCCAGGAGGAATCTATGAACGAAAGGGAAGAGCTCTCCAAAAAGGTATTAGCGGAAGTTAAAGATAAAAAAATTGAATTTATAGAGCTATGGTTCGTTGATTTGCTTGGCTTTCTAAAATGCATATCAATAACCGCCTGTGAGCTGGAGGAAGTTCTAAAACGAGGCAAGGGTTTTGATGGCTCCTCCATCACTGGCTATGCGGAGATTGAGGAAAGCGACATCGTTGCCCTACCCGACCCTTCTACCTTCTGCATTCTCCCCTATGTTCCACCTGACCAGCCAAGCGCAAGGATGTTCTGCGATATCTACTACCCTGATGGAAGACCTTATGATGGCGACCCTCGCCTCGCCCTTAAGAGGCAGATGGAACGAGCAAGAGAAATGGGCTTCATTTATAATGTAGGTCCTGAAGTGGAGTTCTTTTATTTCAAAAACCCGTATTCCCCTGACCTGCTTGATAAGGGGGGATACTTTGATGTGATCGCGGTTGAGACGGCAAATTCCCTAAGGAGAGAAACGGTTGAGGTCTTAGAACAAATGGGGATTCAGGTTGAGGCAATCCACCACGAGGTCTCCGCGAGTCAACACGAATTTGACTTAAAATACGATGATGCCCTAAGGATAGCCGATGCCCTCGTCACAACCCGCCTCGTTACAAAAGAGATAGCCCAAAAGCATGGCGTCTATGCAACATTTATGCCCAAGCCCATATATGGCGTGAATGGAAGCGGTCTTCATGTTCATCAATCCCTCTTCTCAATAAAGGAGAACAGAAATGCCTTTTACGACCCAACTGACCCCTTCAACCTTTCCATAATCGCAAAGCGATTCATTGCCGGACAACTAAAGCATGCGAGGGAAATCTGTTCCCTCGTCGCTCAATGGGTTAACTCTTATAAGAGGCTTGTTCCCGGCTATGAAGCACCTGTTTATGTTTCCTGGGCGCAAAAGAACCGCACGACTATGATAAGGGTTCCCGCTTATCGTCCAGATGGAGGTGCCTCAATAAGAGCGGAGTTCCGTGTTCCCGACCCTGCCCTCAATCCCTATCTCGGCTTTGCGGTAATGCTCGCAGCGGGATTAGAGGGAATTGAAAAAGGATATGAACTTCCTCCGCCCGTTGAGGCTAATGTATACGAGATGCCAAGAGAAGAAAGGGAAAAGAGAGGAATTCAAGACCTGCCAGTTGACCTATTTGAGGCTATTAGCGAGACGAGGAGGAGTGAGCTCGTCAAAAGAACATTGGGAGAACATATCTTTTCAAGATTTATCACAAACAAGCTTAACGAGTGGGAAAATTATCGGGCTCAGGTTACATCCTTCGAGCTGGAAAAATATCTTCCCATACTCTAAAATGCACGACCCAAAACTGATAAGGGAAAATCCCTGTTTATTCAAGGAGTCCCTCAGGAAAAGAGGGATGGACGATTCCCTCGTGGATGAATTCCTCGCTCTTGATGAGCGAAGAAGAAAGCTTCTCCAGGAAACGCAATCCTTAAGGGAGAAGCAAAACAAAACCTCTAAGGAAATCTCCCAATTAAAGAGGGAAAAAAAGGAAATCCCCCAATCCTTGCTTAGCGAAATGAGGGTTGTCTCAGATGTTCTAAAGGAGAAGCTTGAGGAACAAAGAAAGCTTGAGGAACGCTGGAAGGAGATTCTCCTATCAATTCCAAATCTGCCCCATTCAAGCGTTCCCGAAGGGCTCACCGAGGATGAGAACATTGAGGTAAGAAGATGGGGGGATATAAGGGATTTCCCCTTCCCAGCGAAACCACATTGGGAAATAGGAACTAAGTTGGGGCTCTTTGATTTGGAAAAAGCAGCGGAAATAGCTGGCTCTCGTTTCCCCTTGTTTTTAAGCTGGGGAGCAAGATTGGAAAGGGCACTCATTAACTTTATGCTTGACCTCCACACAAAAGAACACGGTTATATTGAGGTTTCTCCTCCCCTTCTCGCGAATCAAACCTCCTGCCTCACTTCCGCCCATCTCCCCAAGTTTTCTGAGGACCTGTTCCAGACAAAAGAAGGCTTCTACCTCATTCCCACCGCCGAGCTCCCTCTCGCCAACCTACACCGAGATGAAATCCTTCCTGCTGATGTGCTTCCCTTGAAATATGTCGCTTATACCCCCTGCTTCCGAGAGGAAGCGGGCTCTTGGGGAAAAGAGATAAGGGGCTTGATTCGTCATCATCAATTTGACAAGGTAGAGCTCTTCAAGTTCACAACGCCGGAGACATCCTATGAGGAATTAGAGAAATTAGTCAACGATGCGGAGGAGGTTTTGCGGAGATTAGCTATACCCTATAGGGTTGTTAATGTATGCGTGGGGGATTTGGGCTTCGCAGCTGCGAAGAAATACGATATAGAAGCCTGGTTTCCCGGAATGGGGAAGTTCATTGAGGTATCCTCCTGTTCAAATTGCACTGATTTTCAGGCTCGTAGGGGCAATATAAGATATAGGGAAACCCCTACATCGCCACCTCGTTTCCTTCATACCCTCAACGGCTCAGGTCTAGCTGTAGGGAGGACTCTCGCCAGCCTGATAGAGAATTATCAGGAGGAGGACGGAAGGATAAGGGTGCCGGAAGCTCTTCGCCCTTACCTTGATGGACTCAGCCACATTCCTCCCGATGGCGGATAAATTAAGGTGCGGGAAAATCGCTATAGTAGGTAGGGGGAATGTGGGGAAATCAACCCTATTTAACTCCCTGATGGGAGAGAAGCTTTCCATTGTAACTAAGTGGGCTGGCGCCACGAGGCGCCCGATGACCGGCGTGCTAAATATGGATGATGCCCAATTTGTGCTCATTGATACGCCCACATTCATCAGCCCACGCAATAAATTGGAGAGGATAATGCTCACATTCATCAAGAAGGCAATCGTCTTCTCCGATTTGACCCTTATGGTAGTTGATGCTACTTTCCCTCCCTCCCCCCTAGAACAACAGCTGTGTGCTAAGATAAGGAAGAGCAGGGTTCCAGCGTTTTTGCTTCTGAATAAAATGGATGCGGTGAGGGATTTCAAATTGGAGGAGAGAATGGAGGAATATCTTCAAATGTTCAAGAAGACTTTTTTTCAGGAGGCGATGCCCGTATCCGCCTTGTTAAAGGAAAACCTTAACTTCCTGTTAAAAAGGATAAAGATATACTTACCCGAAAGGGAACCTATTTACAAGAGCCTCCCTCCACCACCTCCTCAATGGTTGATGGTGCAGGAAGCGATAAGGGAGGAGGTAACGAATTTTTATTACGATGTTAAACCTCAAAAAATGGAGGTGATAGTGAAAGAGATAAAACCTCCGCAGGGTAAGGGGAAAGCCTATGTTCTCGCTTATTTATACACAGATGATGAGAAGTTGATGCCCGCAATAATTGGATACAAAGGCGGGCTTTTAGTAAGGGCAGCGCATTTGGCTCGTTTGAGATGCGAGAGGGTTTTAGGTCAGCCAGTTTATATTGACCTAATAGTAAGGGCGAGGAAGAGGTGGCGAAACGATATTGAGGCTTTAGAGGAATTCGGTTATCTCAAGAAAAGCCTTCATCCGAAGCGGGGATATCAGCGCCGCTAGGCTGTATTTGAAAGAATCCCTCAAGGTCAACACCATTCCTCAGCGAGGTCACCTATCCAAGGAAGCTTGATGTGCTTTCCTCGTAGCGTAGCTAGGAACATAAAGAATAAAAATAGTGATAATAACAATCCCGGAATGTTGAAAAGATAATAGGTCCAAAAATGCTTGGATGAAACAGGTGTTTGGCGAAAGGTTAGCGTAAAAATATAGCTAAATGGTGTCCCTATCACCGAGAATATCAAAGAAAGCAAGAGGGACTGGATAGCGTGAAATCTTGCGAATCTACTCACCTTCTCTAATAAGAGGACTATAAATGGGAAAATGCCGGGGAATAGATAACATAAAGCGGCCTCCAAATTCTCACTCATTCCCAAAGCGGTTCTTCCAGTTGTAGGGTAGGTGTCATCTGGGGATTTAAGAGGTTTCTCCAATTGCGCTAATTCTCCTTCAACTTTTTCCAGCTTTCTTTTCACCTCAGAGCGTGATGGGTCAATTGATAGCGCTTGGCGATAATAAGTGCTTGCTTCCTTCAACCTCATTTGGTTTACCTTTATATCGCCCATAAGCTCCAAAGCATCCGGGAAATCGGGATATTTCCTGAGAATCTGCTCACAAAAGGAAAGAGCTTTGTCAAGTTCGCCCCTTCTGAAATATAGATACGCAAAGCGCAATAATCTTTCTTTCTCATCTTCCATAATCTATTCACCTTTCACTAATTTATTTTCTTTTAAAAATCCTTGTCAAGGTGGATGGCACATAGGAAGGGAGTGCCTATGTATATCGCCTTCTTGCCTATAGCAGGTGGAGTGAGGGAAGCATCTATACCAAAATCAACGGTTTTTATTAGCTTCCCATTGGTCGTTAAAGTAAAAAGTTTCCTCCCCTGAGAAAGATAAATGACCCCCTCATCGGATAAGGCAATGCCTCCACAACCCATTTGCCCTGTTTGAAATTTCCAGGCGATGTTTCCATCTGGACTTATGGCGTAGAGGTCGCCGAAATAAGAAATCACAAGAAGTAATTTTCCTTTCACATAAACAGAATAAGGGGCCACAACCTTTAACTTCCATAGTAGATTTCCTTGGATATTGAAGGCAAATATGTATCCATTGGAGGAAGATATTAATATTTTATCATCCCAAACACTTGGGGCGGAAAGGATGGAAGAACCTATTTTGAATTTCCCAACCGGGTTTCCCTCCCTGCTTATTTTATAAAAATAACCACCAGCAGTAACAAATAAGATTGTGTCATCTACAATAGCTGGGTTAGAAAGAATTGCTTCATCCACAAATTTTTTCCACTTCAGCTTTCCCTCTGGGCTAATTGAATAAAGCACACCGTGATGGATATCCTGAAATCCTCCGCAAATGTAGAGGGTTCCATCTTTACCTAAGATAGGTTGTGAATAGATTCCCTCATCTCCCAGTTTGATTTTCCATTTAAGCTTTCCTGTGGGTTCCAAGGCATAAAGGGAACCGTTTTTAGTTGTTAGGTAGATTGTTCCATCTTGAGAAATCACTGGTGCCGAGGGAGTTAAACTTCCCACAGCAAAGCTCCAAAGGATATCTCCCTTTGCATCTATAGCATAAACACATCCGTCAAGCGATGAAGTATAAATCACCTCTTCGCCATTTCTCTCCCCAACTACGGGAAAACCTGAAACGAAGATTTCCTCTATTTTCCACTTAATTCCCGGGCTTTCAGGGAAGGAAAAGCCGTTTGAGTGCGCTATCAAAGCTATGAGAAGAGATAAAGATGACAAGAAAGCCAGTTTAATCTTGGATAACATCTTTATTTAACCCATTTAAAGAGAGCTGTTTTCCAATAAAGTTAACCAAAAGTTAGATGTCGCGGAGGCGAATGTTTCAGGAAAGTTTTCTCTAATCCTCTTAAACTCTTCCACAGCTCTTCTTTTATCGCCATTGAGGTAAAAATACTTACCCATAGTCATCAGAGTTTGTTCATACACATCGGTATTAGGGTTAGAATCCAATATTTGTTTGGCAAGAGCCAACATCTCTTGTTTTTCCCCTACATCTTTAAGGATATGAACTATGCGAAGCAATGTCTCAGGAGGAAATAGGCTAAGTTCCTTCTTCAATTTTTCATATTCAACCAACGCTCTTTTCCCTTCCCCTTTTAGTTTTAGATACTCCATAACATCTCCTAAAGCAATGGCAATGACTTCGGGAGAGATGCTTTTATAATCCTGAATTAAGTGGTCATACTCCTTTAAAACCTTGTCCACGGGCTCAGTCAGCATATCAATATTCATTAGCGCCAAGGAAGCATCTGCACCTGAAATGGTGCCCTTAAACCTTTCCTTCCTCTCCCGAAGAGCCGAGATAGTGGCGCTTCTTATTTGCTCTTCATTATATCCTAGACCGATATAGTATATGGGCATTAAATTGAATATTTCAGAAAGCGCTACATAATGCCCCTGTGCGTATTCAGAATAAACATCATAATGGATAAGAACTTTAATTACCGCATCCAGTCCCTTCTCAAAAGCCCCTACTTTATAGCCACAATCAGCTATTCCGATGAGCGACAAGAGGCGGAAATCGCCATCATACTTTATTGCTTTTTCGTATGCTTCTATAGCTTTCTCATACTGCTTGCTATCCTCGTAAAGGAGACCTAAGGCGAACCATTTGAGCTCGCCCTCTGGAAGGGTCTCGTGGAGTGTTTGCAAAACTTCCTTCTCCTTTTCCCAGTCCCTCATCCACCTATAACGCCAGGCAATGTTCATTAATGCAAAAGGAGCCAGCTCATCCGATGGATACTTATCAATGAAAGTCTTATATACTTCTATTGCTTCTTCGTTTTTTCCTTGTAGGGAATATGCGTCACCCAGGCGAAAAAGGGCTTCTCTGCTTTCCCTACTATCAGGGTAATTGTCCACTACCTCCTTAAACCACTTGCTTGCCTCAACATAATTTTTCTCTGAGAAAAATGTCCAAGCGATGTTTAGAAGCGCTGAGGGCACTCGGTTATCATTAGGGTATTTCTCAATGAATTCCTTGTAAGTTTTAATAGCTTGTTCTAATTTTTTCGCTTTGGAAAACATATCACCTGCCCTCAAAAGCGCCTCGGGAGCAAGGTCGTTTTGGGGAAAATTGTCAGCTACCATTTTGAACAATTGTGCTGCTTTCTCGTAGTCTTTGGTGTTTGCATAAACCCAAGCTAAATTCATCAACGCTGAAGGAAAATTTGGCTCATTGGAGAACCTTTGGAGAAATCCCTCATATATTTTCTCTGCTTCCATCGTTTTCCCCGCTTTAGAATACATATCTCCTGCTCTAAGTAAAGCATCTGCTATTTGCTCAAGCTTTGAGGAGGAGCTAGCCGCCTTGAGGAAGTATTCGCCTGCCTTTTCATAGAACCCCTTTTCATAATATCTCCAGGCGAGATTTAGAAGCACATTCGGAACCCGCAAATCGCTGGGATATCTATTTAAGAACTCTTGATAGATGGCTATAGCTTCCTCTATCTTTTTCGCTTTGGAGAACATATCACCCGCACGCAGTAGGGCCTCTTGGGCATATGTGCTTGCTGGGTAATCGTTAGCCACCTTTTGGAAATAAATAGCGGAGCTCTCGTAATCCCCTTTTAGGGCATAACGCCAGGCAATGTTCATCAAAGCGCCAGCATTGTAGTTTTCATCCTTTGAATAATCAAGGCTTTTCATTTCGTATGATATGGCTTTTTCTATCTCACCTACATCAGCGCACCTTTTAGCTAACTCATGGTATAAATCCCTTTTAGAGCTCGCATTTACGGACTGATTTATCCTTTGTAAGAAAGTTTTTTCTTCCTCTTGAAACTGGTTCAATGTAAACTGGCAGGATGAAAGATGGGATTTAGCGGAAGCAAGCAACGCCCTATCGTCGCTTCTCGTGATGGCTTCCTGAAAGTCATTAACAGCTTTTGCTACCCAGCCTTTCTTCTCGTAGGCAATGCCACGATTATAGTATGCGTAGGCTAATATTTTGCGTTCTGGGTTTAGAGATATCAAATTGGAGAGGGAATCTATGGCTGTTTCTAACTTTCCCTCTTCTATGTCGCACACCGAGATTCCGATGAGGCTCTCCAATTTGACATTTCCTTCTGTGTTTGAGGCGATTTCAAGGTATTTTCTTGCTTCTTTTAAATCGCCAATGGCGAGATAACACTGCCCCAAGCGAAGGGAAGCTTTAGCATACTTATCTCCATATCCGCCTTTTTTCAACACCTTTAAAAACACATCTATCGCTTTTTTATAAGCTTTTGCTTGGAAATATGCTTCCCCCACCTCCAATGAGACCTCCTCTGCGTAGCTTAGTGGGATGAAAAGAACGCATAGGAGAAGACAAATTAATAGTTTATTCAGCACCCTTTTCATTCGGCTTCATCCTCTCAATTTCTTGTAATTTAAAACCAGCAAGGATTGCCGATTCGCTATCCGGGTAAAGCTCAAGACAGGTTTTATAGGCGCTCCTTGCACGGGCAAGGTCATTTTGCTGGAGATATAGGTCACCTAAGCAGACCAATAAGCCTCCGCAGGCAGAACGAAGTTGTTGCAAAATATAAGCGTGCTTTTCTATTACAATTGACCAATGTAGAGGATTATTAGTATTTATGAGCTCGTGAAGTTTACTTTCCGATTCGCTAAGGGCTTTCTCTATCTGAACAAGCAGTGCTTCCTTTAATTTTGCATATGTTTCTTTATTTATCCTGATGTTCTTTAAGGTAGCGTAGGTAGGAATATCAAGAATGGACGGGTTTTCGGGGGAGCCCAGAAGGATTTCAAGTTTGTTTTTAGTTTCCTGACCCAATGTTAATACTATCTCATCTTCAGGGTATAGATAGAGAAGTTTCCACAATATGAAAAGTGCCTTTGCTGGGTTAACTGCCACTCCTTTATAGAAGACGACCTCCCACAGAAGGCGTTTTATATAGGTTATTCGGACCTGTCGCAGACAATCTTTCAGCGCTTTCTCCGCTTGAGGATATTCACCTTTTTGGAACATCTCTTTGTAAGTCGCGAACCGTTCCTTCGCCCTCGCTAAAGAAGTATAAACGAAAACCCTTTTTGATTGGGAAACAGCTACGGGGTAGTTTAGGAAAAGAAGGCAAGATATCAAAATAGAAAGGGAAAATTTTCCTCCAAGCATCAAACATCCCTCACCTTCTTATTATATGAGCGTAAATGGGTAGCTGTAAAGTTTCTTCACCTTCCAAGTTCGTGTGCACCTCCACAGCTATATCAACCTTTAAAAAAGGATGGGAAGTTCTTACTCCCTCTATTACAAAAGA
>JBMFMH010000010.1:24703-27866 GCA_049970775.1 bacterium
CTATATCAACCTTTAAAAAAGGATGGGAAGTTCTTACTCCCTCTATTACAAAAGACTTACCACTATGAGAAAGGAGAGAAACCCTTTGTGATACAATTTGCCCTTGCTTTACAAAGCCAAAGAATATATTAGGTGGGTCTATTTTTATTTCATCTTGAATTGTGATTTTGACTGGGACAAGAATTAAGGGATGAGCCTCAGAGGTAGTATAAATCCGCAGTATATCCTTATAACTTCCGGGCACTTTTTTCGCCTCGCAAATTGCCCTCAAATGAAAGAAACGGGGACGCTCGCTATCACCCTCTGAGCCATTTTCTTCGGCTTGCTCATTGCTTTTTGCTTTCATTTCCCTCAATTCTAATTTCAACAATCCGTTTTCGGATACTACTTCCTTGATTTGGGCATCTGGCGGCAGTGTGATTCTAAGATTGCCGAATATGTTTTCTCCCTTCGCCCCTTTAATTTCTAAGCTTTCTGGCCATACGCTCACTTCAAATTTTATCCTCCCACCCATTGTGAGAAACAGAATTGGATGAGAGGGGTCGTTGGTTAATAGCTTTGATGAGACCATAATCTTTCCCGGAGAAAGAGGAATGTGGCGAAGCGTTATTTCCGCGGTATCTCCAGGTTTGACCACATTCTTTTGTATTGACACCTCAATAGCATTGCAACAATCCGATTGAGAGAAGATTAACAGGTCCTTATCTCCATTATTATGGATAACAAAAGAATGGACCATTTCCCGCCCTTTTTCCCATTGCCCAAAATCGTGATGAAACTCCTCTATTTGGAGCCTTGGACCTCCCTCATATTGAAACTCTTGGGGATTTAGAATCAGGGCATAGCCAGTGAACCTCTTTTCTATTACCTCACGAGGATAAGTGTATGCACCCCACCTCCCAACTATTTGGACCCATCTTGGGGAAATAAAGGAAACCGCTATGAAGTGTTCAGGGTTCTTGAGATGAAGAATTTTCGGACCAGGGAGCTGTTCCAGTTCCTGTAAATTTGCGTTTACACCGAGTAGCTTTATTCCTAAACTTTCCGCCGCCTTTTTAATATCGAGCATAGAACATCTCGCTTGGGGGATATGCTTTTGCCGATTATCAGCAGAAACGCACACACAAGGGGTTTCATTGCTAAAGGCTATAGATAGCTTTATTGACGAAGCACCTCGCCTGTATCCTCATCTATAATCATTCCCACCCCAGAGCGTGGAATGGTGAATATCTTTTCGTCTACTTCTCTATTTATTTTTAAGCTATCTAAGGAAAGGGTAAAAGAAAACTTGCCAATTTCTTTTCCCTCTTTTCCTCTACTAACGATTTCCAACTTAAGAGGAAAAGGGATATCGTCAAAGCGTTTTATGTCGGTCACCCTTATTTCCTCCGTTAAAATTGAAGCGGGTGATTTCTCTTCCTTCGCTGGGGTTGCAGTTAATTGGGATTTAATATGAAGGGGAAAATAACCATAGTCTGAAGCAAAGAGAATCTCAAAAGTCTTTTCTATATAATAGGTGTAATCGCCTTCGCCTACCTTCTCCTTTGGCCTTTTGATAGTTATCACAACGCCTTTCCCTGGTGCTTCTTTGTAATTAATCACCATACCGCATAAATTTTCCCACCTTTTTTCTTCTCTTAACTTTGAGAAAGTTGCCACTTCGCCCCATGAAAGGGCAAAACCATAGAGGGAGAAGAAAATATCGGCAGAACTAGTGAAGTCATTAGGGAGTAAATTGGAAGAAAAAATGAGAACCCCTTTGTCTTGAGGACTTAGTTTTTGGGAAAACTGATATTTATCGCCATCAAAAGCACTTATCATTAAGCTCTTTTCTTTTTCTGCAGAGTCTAGGTTGGTAACAGAGCGATAATATTTCTCATCGCTCTGAACGAAGTGCACTTTCCGAAAAGTTTTTAAGCCATTTTCTATATCCGTCCATTTACCAGCATATTCTAACTTCTTCAGCTTCTGGAAGTAGAGGAGTTGGTAAAGCAAAATAGTTTTTGTTTTCTCTATTGGTTCTTTTCCTGTGTCGGAAAAGGCATAAGTTAAAGCCCATGCCTGCAGAAGAAATAATAAGAATAAAACAGCAATGAACACCCTTTTTTTCATAGGTGCACCTTCCTTTGAAATAATGTTTTTTTAAATATTAAATGTTTACCTTTCAGGGGTCAACCGAATCAATAAGATATCCACCACAACCTATGTCGTAAACCTTTGTGCACGACGAGTTCCAGTATCTGCCACATTGGTTTCCGGAAGTACTCATATTGTCATAATCGTTCGGCTGAAGACGGGGCAAGCTTGTGGGAAGTTTCACACAAGTTTCTATACCTTGATCATTTGGTATACAGGTAGGCACGGCGATACAATAACTCTCTGTGCCGGTGAGCTTAGAAGCACCTTGAATGCTTGCCATTTTCTCGTCCGTTAAAATGGTCATCCCATTTGTATTTGAGCCACCGAGAAACACCAAAATAACGAGAAATAAAGTGAGTCCAACAAGGAATCGCTTCATAAAACTAACCTCCTTTCTACTACTGCGTCATAACTGTAGCCAACTCCCATTCCGTTATCGTAGAGCTTATGCATCTCTTCCCCCACGACCTGCAATAAAGCATGTGTATTGAAACACCTTTGGGTTGCTCAATTACTTTGTTAAAAGGTGAAAAACGAACAAAGCGGGAGCGCTTAACAACACACATAGCCACATAAATGCCCCAAGGGATAAAAAGAAGGTCAGAAGGATAGTCTGCATAGAAGATAGAGTTCGGTGCTTCCATAGTCTTTTCAAAGTGTAAACTACAAAGCATAAAACAACCAAAATTAACACAACTAAAATAACGGCAAAATACACATAAGGTAACGGCTTCCACTGGCTGGTCTTGTCACCGTTAAAGCTTTGGAAATTAAGTATAATAGGATACCATAAAAGATAAAGGCTCCCATACCAACCTAACCAAACGGCGACGACTTTCAACCATTCCCTCCAAAGGAGCAATTTATGTTCTGCTTGACCTTGTTCGCTGAGTTTAACCAAACTAACACCTCCCTTAGTTAGTAGGCTTAATGTTTACAACTTCTTTCGGTCGTAGCCAGAGTTTACTGGTAGCTCTTTCCAAGGAATATACAACTAATAAAAATCTGAAAGTGAAACGCTCAC
>JBMFMH010000011.1:0-27127 GCA_049970775.1 bacterium
ATGTTGTTCTTTAAACTTCCAAAAAGATGATAATGCCGAGAAGGTTTTTCGCTTTATTTATCATTCTGGTAGCATCGTTTTTCACGAAAGGAGCGTGTGATATGGAAGCGGAGCTCTCCCTTTCTACCCCCTGGTCCTCCAAGGTTAATCCCCAGGCTCCCCATCCAGAGTATCCTCGTCCCCAGCTTGTCCGCCAAGGATGGATAAACCTTAACGGTCTATGGGACTATGCGGTTAGGGAAAAGAGCGATACCCCACCAGCCGAGTTTGACGGCAAGATACTCGTTCCCTTCCCCATAGAATCAGCCCTCTCGGGGGTGAGGAAACCTCTGGAGGCAAATCAATATCTTTGGTATAGGAGAACCTTTAAGGCACCCCTCCTTACAAAAAGGGAAAGGTTGCTCTTGCATTTTGGGGCGGTTGATTGGGAAGCAAAGGTTTTCTTAAATGGGAGGGAAGTTGGAACTCATAGAGGAGGATACGATTCTTTCACATTTGATATCACCGATTACCTTGTAAGGAACGGGGAGAACGAGCTTTTGGTGAGGGTTTGGGACCCAACAGAGGACGGTCGTCAAGCGAGAGGCAAGCAGTTGAGAAGAGCAATAAGCGAGCCCGGAGGTATAATGTATACGCCCAGCTCTGGTATATGGCAAACTGTTTGGTTGGAGGTAGTGCCTCAAACATATATCCAGAAGCTGAGGATAATCCCGGATGTTGATAGAAAAGAGGTGCGTATCACCGCCTATACGGAGGGAGAATACGAAAATTTAACTGTAAGGATTAAAGTGCTTGATGGGGGAAAAATCGTTGGACTGGGAGAGGGGAAAGCGAGAGGGGAAATCGTAATTCCCCTCTCCAAACCAAAGCTGTGGAGTCCGCAAAATCCCTTTCTTTATTCCCTCAAAATAGAGCTTCTTTCCAAGGGAAAGGTTATTGATAAGGTTGAAAGCTATTTTGGGATGCGCAAAGTGGCAATAGGTAAGGATGAGAAAGGAGTAACTCGCATATTGCTCAACGGTGAATTTGTCTTTCAAGTTGGACCTTTAGACCAAGGTTTTTGGCCTGACGGCGTATATACCGCTCCCACGGATGAGGCGCTCCGTTTTGATATTGAGATGATGAAGAAGTTGGGCTTCAATGCTGTGCGTAAGCATGTAAAGCGGGAACCAGACCGCTGGTATTATTGGTGCGATAAGCTTGGGCTTTTAGTATGGCAGGATATGCCAAGTGCGAGCGTTGGGGTGGGGGCAACCCAAGAGGAGGATGGCAAACCCGTCTCCTCAGAGGATGCTCAGCAATTTGAGAAAGAGCTTAAGGCGATGGTTGACCAGCTTTTCAATCACCCTTCAATAATTATGTGGGTCATCTTCAACGAAGGATGGGGGCAGTATGAAACCGCTCGTCTGGTTGAAGAGGTAAGGAAGATTGACAGCACCCGCTTGATTAACGGGGCGAGCGGTTGGTTTGTCTATCCGGGCGTAGGTGATGTGATTGATATTCACAGCTATCCTGGTCCTGCCTCGCCTGAACCAGAGGAGAAAAGGGCTGCTGTATTGGGGGAATTTGGTGGTTTAGGCTTTGTTGTTCCGGGACATACTTGGCGGAAAAGCGGTTGGGGATATCGCTCGTTTTCCAACGAAAAGAGTTTGAAGAGAGCTTACTTAAAGTTGTGGCAAAAGGCATGGGAGCTGAAAGACGAAAAGGGATTGTCAGGAGCTATTTATACCCAATTAACCGATGTTGAGACGGAGCTTAACGGAATCCTCACTTACGACCGTAAGGTGGTCAAGATGCCACCTAAGGAGATTGCCCTCGCGGTGGGGGAGGGAGAATTTCGCATCCCTCGCATAGTGGTCCTCGTTCCCACGGCGCAGAGCGAGAAGGCAAGTTGGCGCTACACCCTTGCCGAGCCTTCAGCTGATTGGTTCGAGCCCGATTTTGACGATTCCTCCTGGCAAGAGGGGATTGGTGGATTTGGTGCCCCTGGCACACCTGGGGCGATAATAGGGACGGAGTGGCGAACATCCGATATTTGGCTTAGACGAAAGTTCCAATTGCCTTCTCTCACGAAGAAAGATTTGGATAACACCTTCCTGCTCATTCATCACGATGAGGATGCAGAAGTATACATAAACGGTGTCTTAGCTGCTAAATTGCAAGGTTATACAACCGATTACGAGGAGGTGGAGCTCTCTGAGGTGGCAAAATCAGCTTTGAAACCGGGTGGGGAGAATATCTTAGCGATTCACTGCCACCAAACGGTTGGAGGACAATACATAGACGCTGGCTTGGTGAGAGAGGAAACAAATTGAAGGATGTTCTCTTTATTAATATTTGTCTTTTTATCCGCTATTTGTCTAACCGCTAAGCCGGTAGAGAGGGAGTTCTTAAGCGACAACCCGGATAAAATAATTTCCTTCTCTCAAGGATGGGGTGAGTTGGGCTTTGATGTCTCCGCTCATGCCCCCTATCAAACGCCCCTCCCCCTGCAAATCAAGGAAAAGCGCTACGAAAAGGGATTAGGACATCACGCCAATGGGGAGATAATCGTAGCATTGAACGGCAAATACCTTTATTTTGAGGCGGAGGTTGGCGTTCAATGGCAGGGAGGACAGAATGTTGGTAGCGTTGTCTTTCAAATCTTCGTTGATGGAAAGAAACGCTTTGATAGTGGCGTAAGGCGTGAACTTGACCCACCCCTTCCCGTGCGGGTTTACTTAAGAGGGGCTAAAGAGCTCAAGCTAGTTGTTAAGGACGCTGGGGATGGAATAATCTGCGACTGCGCCGATTGGGCGAATGCTTGCCTCATCCCTGACCCATCCGCAAAACAAAGAATAAGGAGGCAAGAGAAAATGGATATCGCTCCCTTTGCTCGTGTCGTGTTTTCTGACCCAAAGAGAATGGACGGTTGTAGATGTAGCAGAACCGATGAATTCCCCCAAGAGGACCTGTTCTTGGAAAAAGAAATCCCACCTTCACCCGAAGGGTATGTGGTTCCGAAGGGGGAAAATGGGGAAGCCTGCATCGGTCTCGTATGGTTTGAGAGGAGAAGATTGAACGAGCTCATTTTGGAGTTAGCAACCACTCTTTCCACTCCTGATTTAGCGGATATCAAGCTTCAAGCTTGGCAAGGTGAATCCCATTGGCAAGGTGGATGGGTTCCTATCAAGGCGGATATCTCTCAGGAGGGCGCCTTCCTGCGTTTCAAAATCAACTTGCAAGGTCAAACAACGCTCGCCCTTTACGGCACGGAAAAAATACGCTGGATTTTTCCAATCTCGGATAAACCCATTCTAATTAAAAGAATAAAAGCCTTCACGAATACGCCTTGGGAGGAGGGTGAATTCGTTCTAAAGCTTGAACATCCTAAATATGGAAAAGGTGAGATTGAGGTTTACAATGGGGAGATTCTTCAAGATGGGAAAGCAGTTTATCGGACGAATTGGGATTTGGGAAAAGAAATGCATCTCAAACTGCGCTATTTTCATCCCTTGCCCTCTAAAGCTGACCGCACAATAGTGTGGCTCAAGCTTCCCAATTTCTCCTTTGGAATAGCAGTTGAGGATATCTTGGAGAACAGCTGTGTTTATGTGGAGGACTTCGGCGTTTTCGCTTCTACCTATCCCCCTAAATTCAGCCTTGAAGAATATAAGGAGAAAATCAAGGGAGAAAAGAGCATTTTGGAAAAGGTGCGGGAAATGCCGGACCAGAGTTTCAGCCAAGCTATGGCAAGGGTTCATAGAAAGGTGCAGGATAATGGTCCCACTATGATTTCCCTCGCCTGTGATAATAATAAATTCGTTGTTCCCAGAGAGGGCGGGGTTATCTATGGCGCTTTTGAAGCAAGGGCAAGCTTTGGTTCAGGGGGCAATGCGAACATAAAGAGGAAACTTGATGCCGGATGGTTCCCTATTCCCGTGAGTCAAATTGAGGAAAAAGGAATGGTTTATAGACAGAGGAGCTTTGTTGCCCCTTATGATGCGGAGGACAACGAAACGAGAAATCCTCCCTATTGGTTTAATAAAAAGCCCCTATTCGTGGCTGAGATAGAGGCGATAAATGTGGGGGAGAAGAGGAAAGTAGGAGAAATAAGTTTAGCTTTTCTCGCCGATAGGGAGAAAAATATACCAGCTCATTTGGAGAGAAAGGAAAAGGGGATAGCCATCTTTTCGGGAAGCAAGCCTACCGCATTCTTAGAGATTGCGGATGTGGTGATACGGGGAAACGAGGTGCATATTGGGTGGGAATTAAGCCCTGGTGAGAGAAGAAAGTGTTTTCTCTACATCCCTGCTTGGGAGGTAGGGAAAGAGGAAGGAGAATCGCTGGCGCTTTCCGAGCGATTTGACCTTCTTCTGGGGGAGACGAAAGGATACTGGATGAGGGTTCTCTCTATGGGAATGAGAATAGAGATTCCTGATGAATTCCTCTCAAATGTGATAAAAGCTTCCCAGGTTCATTGCTTGATAGCGGCGAGGAATGAAGAGGAAGGGAAGAGAATTGCCCCTTGGATTGCCTCAATGTCCTATGGTCCTTTGGAAAGCGAGGCGCATTCCATAATCTATGGGATGGACCTTTTCGGTCATTCTGAATTTGCTGGGAGGGGGTTGGATTTCTTCATAAATCGCTACAATGAGAAGGGATATCTCACAACCGGCTATACCGTAGTGGGAACGGGTTGGCATCTATGGACGCTTGCTCGTCATTATAAGCTGACGAGGAACAAGGAGTGGTTGAAGGAAAGAAAGGATAAGGTGGCGAAGGTATGTAAGTGGATAATAAAGCAGAGGGAGAAAACGAAGGTAAAGGATTATAAGGGGGAACCATTACCGGAATTCGGCTTAATGCCCCCGGGTGTAGCCGCGGACTGGAATCGCTTTGCCTATCGTTTCTTTAATCAGGCGCATTATTATGCCGGTTTAGCGGAAATGGCCGAGGCATTGCAGGACATTTCCTTTCCTGAGGCGGAAAGTTTCTCCAAAGAAGCGGTGGAGTTCAGGCAAGATATATTAAGGGCTTATCGTTGGAATCAAGCAAGAATGCCTGTCCTTTCCCTTTCGAATGGGAAATGGGTTCCCGCCTATCCTGGGATGCTTTATTGCTTCGGGAAGGTAGGAGAAATGTATCCGGGTGAGGATGGAAACCGCTCCTGGGCGGGGGATGTGGAGATAGGGGCGCACTACCTCATTCCCTGTGGAGTTTTGCATCCCCATAGCAGAGATGCGGATTGGATTGTTGAGCATATGGAGGATTATTGGTTTCTTTATAGCGGAATGGGGGAATATCCCCAGGAGGAGAATAAGAGGGATTGGTTCAACTTGGGAGGTTTTTCCAAGCTTCAACCCTATTACACGAGAATCGCTGAGATATACGCTCAGCGGGACGAGGTGAAACCGTTCATTCGCTCTTATTTTAACGCTATTCCCTCTCTACTGAATACGGAGAACCTCACCTTTTGGGAGCATTTTCATAATATGGGAGCTTGGAACAAAACTCACGAGACAGGATGGTTTCTCGTTCAAACGAGGAATATGTTCATAGGGGAAAGGGGAAAAGAGCTTTGGCTTGCTCCCTTCATCCCGGTTTATTGGCTGGAGGAAGGGAAGAGGGTAGCAGTTTTCAATGCTCCAACATATTTTGGGACGGTGAGCTACCAAATAACCTCTCATATCAATGAGGGTTTTATGGAAGCGGAGGTAGAGATTTCCGAGGAGCCCTCAGCTGAGGCAATAGTCCTCCGCTTTCGCCATCCCCAGGGAAAGAAGATGGACAAGGTGATTGTGGATGGGAAGGAGCATAAGGATTACGATAAGGAAAGGGAGTGTGTTTTCCTAAAGCCGAGAAGCGGTAAGTTCAATGTTCAGGTATTTTACTGAGGAGCTCAAACATCAAAGAAGAGGGTAGCTCTGTAACCTTTGCTCGTCTTCTCCACTTTCAACCTATGATAAGTGACAGCCTTAACATAGGAGCCACGCCAAGGAAGGTCGGGGCGAACCTTGACGCCCTCGCAGAGGGAGCTAATGCCCTCCTCATTTAATTTCGTTACCTTGAACCTACAGAACAGAATTTTCTCTACATCAAAGATATAGAGGAGCTCGCTTAACCAATCGGCTAATAGTATAGCGAAATCCTTCTGGTCGTTTTTCATTTCCACAATTCTTTGAACCTCTGGCTTCAGCTTTCTTATATCAGCGATGAGGGAAAATGTCCCATAAGCTGCGTTCTCAAAAAGCTCGGGCAAATCCTTACCCCAGGCGAAGATAGCTTTGTCGGCGGTATGACGGATTGTCCTATACCTTTGCATCAGCTTCCACTTACTATCTTGCCAAGCGAGGTTATCCTATCATCTTGGGGAAGCTCAACCATTTGCACTCCCTGTGTTTCCCTCTTGCCTTCCTTCAAATCCTTCACCTTGAAATGGTAAACATTGCCCTTAGCTGAGCTCAGCAGGAACCTGTCCTTGCTGTCCATCACTCCTACGGCGGAGATTTGTCCCGTTTTCTTCGTTGTTTTCCAAACTATAATTCCCTTGCCTCCTCTTCCCTGTGGTCTTATTGCCTTCTCTGCTATCTTCTTTAGAAATCCTCTTTCCGTGGCGAGAATGATAAAGGAGTTGGGCACCACTACATCCGCAGAGATAACCTCGTCTCCTTCCCCCAAAGATATCCCCTTTACTCCACCAGCGCTCCTTCCCATAGGGCGCACTTCTTCCTCACTGAACCTTATACCCATACCATTCTTCGTTGTCAGAAGAATCTGCTCCTTGCCATTTGTGAGTAGAGCGGAGCAAAGACGGTCGCTTTCATCCAATCTCATTATCTGAACCCCTTTCCTACCACCGTTAATGTCCTTCAATTCTATCCTTTTAACCATCCCCTTGGCGGTAGCCAGGAAGAGGAAACCATCCCGAGAGGAAAGGGGGAGGGCATATCTTATCTTCTCGCCATCTTGTAAAGTGAAGAGGTTGTCAATAGCTGTCCCCGCAGCTTGGCGAGATGTTTGCGGTATCTCCAAAGCCCGCAGGGAATAGCAATGCCCCTTGTCAGTAACGAAGAGAATTGAGGAATGACTTGAGGCGACGAAGAGGTGCGAAATGGAATCCTCCTCCTTAGTTGTCAAGGATAAGCCTTTCTTTCCTCCTTGGAAGGTTGAAAGAGGCACCTTCTTGATATAGCCATCCCTCGTTAGAACGACCACCATCTCCTCTTCAGGAATTATATCCTCCTCAGTTATCTCCTTTGGTTCCTCGTGAAGAATGCGAGTTCGCCTTCCATCCCCATATTTCCTCTTTATTTCCTCCAACTCTTCCCGTATCACTTGAAGCAGTTTTTTCGGTGATTGAATAATCTCCTGCAGGCGCTTTATCTCCTCCCGCAAGGACTTAAGCTCATCCTCTATCTGGCTTCTCTCCAAGCGGGTGAGCTGGCTAAGGCGCATATCTAAAATCGCCTGCGCCTGCTCATCCGTTATCTTAAGGAATTCCATTAGGTTCTTCTTTGCCTCAGCGGGAGACCCCGAGCTTCTGATTATCCTTATCACCCTATCTATATGGTCAAGGGCTTTGAGTAGCCCTTCCAATATGTGGGCTCTTGCCTTCGCCTTGTTCAAATCGTATTGGCTGCGTCGCAGGACGACATCCTTACGATGTTGAAGGAAATTGTTGAGAACATCAATTATGCCGAGTAGGCGCGGCGTCCCATCAACTAAGGCAAGCATATTAACGCCGAATGTCGTTCTTAAAGCGGTGTGCTTTAAAAGGTAATTGAGGACCTTCTTCGGCTGGGCATCCCTCTTAAGCTCAATGACCACCCTCATTCCCTCTTTATCCGATTCATCCCTTAAATCCGCTATTCCTTCCACTTTCTTCGCCTTGACTAAATCCGCTATTTGCTCAATCAATTTTGCCTTATTTACTTGATAGGGAATCTCCGTGACAACTATGGCGCTTCTTCCCCCGCTCAACTCCTCAAAGTGGGTGACAGCCTGAATGGATAATTGCCCTTTGCCTTTCTTGTAAATCTCTTTCAATTTTTGAGGAGAGGCGAAGATGATACCACCGGTGGGGAAATCTGGTCCCTTGAGCACATTCATAATATCGTTTAGGCTTGCACGAGGCTTATCTATGAGAACGAGGAGGGCATCAATAACCTCGCCCAAGTTATGCGGTGGAATGGAGGTAGCCATTCCTACGGCGATGCCAGCGGAGCCATTGAGAAGAAGGTGGGGGATTTTCGCGGGGAGGACGGAAGGTTCTTTAAGGGAACCGTCGTAGTTAGGAAGCCACTCCACCGTGTCCTTCTCTATATCTGAGAGCATCTCCATAGCTATGGGAGCAAGCCTAACCTCAGTGTATCTCATAGCGGCGGGGCTATCGCCATCTATTGAACCGAAGTTCCCGTGCCCGTCAATCAAGGGATAACGGGTTTCAAAATCCTGCGCTAAACGCACCAGCGACTCGTATATCGCCGCATCCCCGTGAGGATGATATCTCCCCATCACCTGTCCGACAATCCAAGCGGATTTCTTATGTGCCCTATCGGGGAAAACACCTTCCTCATACATTGCCCAGAGGATTCTCCTATGCACCGGCTTCAATCCATCCCTCACATCGGGCAGGGCACGGGAAACGATTACGCTCATCGCGTAATCCAGATAGGAATTCTTCATCTCCTCTTCAATTGGGACAGGGAAAAGCTTCTTCGCAATCATCATTCCTCTCCTATGTGGAAGAGTTTTTTCGCATTTTGCGAGGTTATAAGCGAGAATTCCCTTTCGGAGACACCGCTTAACTCTATCAATTGGAGAACAACATTTTGAGGAAATAGGGGGAAGTAGCTTCCCATAAGAAGGCGATGCGCCCCCAAAAGTTCACAAGCTTTTTTGATATCTTGAGGCTGAAGATAGGGATTAACGCAGAGGAATATGTTTGGACAACTCTTTCCCAGCTTAATCGCCGCGTCCCATCCCTTGCTCTTTATATCAAGAAGGAGAAATTGCATAGAGGCAAATTCCTTGGATAATCTGTCAGCGATATGGAATTCTTCAGCTGGAAACTCGCACACAAGCGGCTTAACGAAGCGCCGGTAAGCGTTGAGAAGCTCAAGCACTGGTTCATCATACCACCCCATTCCCCAATATTTGGGGGAGAAATGGAGGGCTAAGAATTTATCGTTTGTAAAATGTTTTCTCATTTCCCCGATTGAATGCTGAACATAATAAGGGTTGGCGGAGAGGTAGCCGTAAAGGCTATCGGAATTATCAACTATCTGCTTGAGGAGATGATTTCCCTCAAGGAAATTGTAGTAGTATCCTGTTAAATGGGTGATTATGGAGATATTTATTTTGTTTCTCTTCATCCCTTCCAGTAATTCTTCCGGAGAGGAACTAAGGGCGGGATTTAAAATCCCTATGAAAGAATGAACATCAATCATCCGGCTAACCTCCTGTTCATCATCTCTTTTAATTTATACCGGATAAAGAGGTAATTGGCAATTCGCTTAAAGGTTCAGAGAGAACGCAGGAAGCAGATGGGAGGAATTCCGAGCCTCTCTCGTAAATCTTCGGTAGCTTCTACGAATAGTTTTGTTTTCTCATCCCTATAGCCTGAACAATAGGGAAGGGAGGGCAAGATATCGCGGAAGAACGAGTTCATTTGCTCAACGAATAGTTCCCTTATATACTTCCCGAAATCGGAGGAGAGAGCAATTGGGAAATATCTTTCTCCATCCTTTATGAAACGAACTTCGCCGAAAGAAGGAAAAGAATAGGAAAGCTCTTCCTCGTTCCATTCAGTCTTCTTGTAAGTTAGCGATGCGAGATGATGAAAATAATTTTCATAAGATTTGGTAGTCCCAATCCCTCCACATAAAAAGAGAATATCCTCCTTAAACTTCCTTTTAAAATAAATCATCAGCTCCTCAAATAGCAGGTAATCAATGTGATTTTTATTATAAGATTGAAGCCTTTTATTGAGTTGAGCAGGGCAGAGGGCGATGCTTTTAACCTCTAACAACTCGGCTCCCACTTCTTGTAAAAAAGTCTTTGCCTCATTTTCGTTAATCTCTGATATATTGCACCAATGGGGTATCTTGAAATCGGGTTGGCAATGAGGCAGGGGAGAGAGGCAGGTATCATCTAATGGTAAAAGCAATTCCTTTAATATTTCCTTTGGTTGGGAAGGAATGTAACCTTTGAAGAGTTTAAAGAAGGAAAGAACATACCTTTCTCCTTCCTCCATTTTCTTTCCGGAGCGGAAAATCTCCTTGCTTTCTCGCAAGCTTCCACGCAGAAGGGGTTCCAAATCCGCAACGGATAACAAAGTCGCAGTAACAACGAGGGGACCGAGAAGCGGTCCTAAGCCGTTTTCATCAATCCCTACAACGAGCATCCCTTACCTCATTAGGGAAAGCAGTTTCTTTCCTGCTTTAATTACTCCTTCCTTCTCGCTCCCAATCACCAAAATGACATCTTTACCAAGCGAGAAGGGAGACCAGGCATATTCAACAATTCCTTTCCCTTTGCCTGGGAAATAATCGTTTGCAACTATTGGGAGGATACTTGCCCTTTGCAACGCTTTTATGAGGAGGCTGGATTGGTCGGTCCCCACGAGAATGAGGTTTTCTTTCACCTCAAAGGCATCGGGGAGTGTAGGTGGATAGCCGTTCTCACCTGCCCATACTCGCAATTTCACCCAGGATTTCCTTCTCTTTTCTCTTTCCTCACTCGTGAGCTCATACCACTTCTCTCCCCTTCTTTCCACAGCAGGAAAAACCTTAGGATATCTTCCTCTTTTCCAAATAAATCTTTCCTCCTTTAACTGCGCAGGCACCCCTTTTTTCCTCAAGCCCTCAAAAAGCTCCTTTGCAATTTCCTTCTCTTCGGCGGTCGCGTTATCACCCACTACGACAACGATTTCTTTTTTAGAATTCAACAGGGAGCGAATCGCAGGCAAATCATACAGGATGATATCGTTGATAGGCTCAAGCTGAATGGGCGGTGGGGGAGGGACCTCAACCTCAATCTCTTCTTTTTTCCCGCTGAAAAGTTCCCTGATAATTACCTTCCATTTGCCAGAGGCATCGTTTGAAGCGAGAGGTATCCTTTCCCTGTAGATACCTTTGGGGTTGGTTGAACGCCAAATTTGATTTGAATTCCCCAAAGGGTCTGTTATGGTGACCTCTAAGGGTAAAGGAGCGGATAGCAAGCGATTCCCTTTGCCAAAGCAACTTGCTTGTATTTCTATAAACCTTCCCGCTTTATCCACCATTTTCGCGCTCCCACTTAATCTCTCAATAGCTGTGGGGAGGACAGCGATGACTTTCATCTCCGTGGGCTCAAAGTTCAAACTAAAGGACTGTCCGGGTTTCAAGAAAAGCTCTTTAGTCCTTGTCCAATCTTTCCCCTCTAAAATATAAACCGCTTCATCCTTGCGGAGGTTATTCAATCTCACGCTGACCCTTTTTAACTCATCCCAATCTGAAGCGGGGTAAAGCGCCACCCTTTTGCTCTCAACTTCCCTTTCTCTTCGCTCGGAGAGGGTTTTCTGCTTGTCATTGAGGAGAAGGTAATATCTTCCTTCTCCGCCTTTCCACTTTCCCGGGATAATTCCTTTTTCGCTTACCTCTATCTCCGGTTTCCCCAAGGCGTAAGTGAGATATGGGCATAAGATTTGGGCATACTCGTCAAGATAAGAATCGCTGATGGCTTGACGCATCAGCTTGCTTGCCTCAAGATATTCCCCGTTTTCAAGAAGTTTTTGAGCGTTATTCTCTATTTCCTCTATCCTATGCGGGTAGGTGGAAGTATCAATTGGGATTTTTTGAACCTCCAATTTTGGAGGAAGCCATTGAGTGGAGGCGTCGCAGAAAAGCTTTCCTCCACTTCGGGTGAAATCCTCAAGCTTGTGGACGATATCTTTGGGGAGGGGATGTTTTATCCCCACGAGAAAGAGAATCTTTCTTCCTCGTAAACCGTTTTCCCTTAATTCCCATTCGTGGATTAAATCAGCGGAATAACCAGCGCGGCGAATGGCGTGATAGAGCGCAAAACACTCATAGGCATAATCCCTGGGTATGCGATAGATTTCCTCATTTGAGATTTCGCCTGCTTCCTTCAAGCGCATAGCGGATTCCGTGAAGGAGTAAAGGACGCATACCGGGTGTCTTTCAGGCAGGGTAGCGAGGATGAAATCTCCCAACCTCTTTATTCTCTCAATAGAGGGTTGAAGATTCTTCGCCTTTTGAAAATTGAGATGCCAAAGCATGCCTACGCCATCCATCACCGCATAGTTTGTCACAACTTCTGCAAGGGAGGCTTCATCCGGACTGTTTGGGACGAAGTAGGTTGTATTGGAGGCGAAATGGAAACGCGTGTCCCTTCTACCCACTCTTTCAAGGGCGAAGCTCCAGGATTGCTCCGCTACACCTCGCCAGAACATAAACGAATGGGTCGTGGGAACATCGTTAAGCCTTTGGGCGAAGGGATTGGTTCCGTCGTTTATCGCAAAGGAAGCGTAGATATCTTGCCCCCAGGGGAGGTCAGGGGCAACCCTTTTTATGTGCTCTCTAGCTTCCTTGAAGAAATCACCCATAATGTTAGCTCGCCAAAGCATCCATAAAAGCCATTCATCCTGGGGGAGCTCACGAGGATCGGAAGGTAGGGAACTTTTAGTTAGTTTTTCATAGGTAGAACGGAGAAAGGAATCGGGGAATAAGGAGAGGAGTCGTCCAGCGAACCTTCCCTCCTTTACTATCCCATAGTTTAAGCCTGGTTCGTCCATTCCACCAAAAGAGACTATTATATTTTTATACCTTCTTGCTTGTTGTGCTCCTATTTCAGCCCTCTGCATTGCTGTTTTTCTTATATCGGGGTCAAGAAAAGAAGCCATAGCCTCAAATGGTTGGTGCAGAACATATCCACTCCATAAGCCTTGCCAAACGAAACCCTTTAATCCATTTTTGAGCAATCTCTCCGCCCCAATCTCAAAGAGGGACGGAGTTAATGGGTCAGGAAGGAAATTCCCTTCTCCATCCAATTTGGCGTAATTGTAAAGGTCTAAGGGAGCCAAATTCGCGCCGATTTCTCTATTTTCCTCTGGAGATGCGCTTGAACCAATGAGGAAATGAGTGGATGATAAGCTTGGCACTATAGTGAGTTCTTCTTCCCCAATAAGTTCTTTATCCATCTCGGCAAACAGATGATACACACCAGGCTTCAAACAATGGGCTGGCATCCTCAAAATAGCTGTTTCGCCTTTTCCAATCCTTATCTTCTCCCTCAACAATAAATGGTGATGCGAGGTTCCGCTTGCTTGAGCGTATATGCGCAGTTCGCCGCTTATATCCTTTGGAGAGAAGAGACCGAGAAGGAAGCTCTCTTCATCTAAAAAGGTCTTCCTGGGCTCGCAGATAAACAACTTTGCAGGGGAAAAAGGAAACAAAGAGACAGCACCAAGCAGTATGAGAATTATAAAAGAGACAAATCCGGGAATATGGGCTATTTCCCTCTCTTTTTCGGCTTTATTGAATAAAGCACCAATCATATTAATATAATAACTTCTTCACCTCCCTCGTCAAAACTAACTTTTGAGAAGTTATAGCACGGCGAAATCAAGGTCAAATTTTAGGCTGCTTTTTGCCTCCTCATTTGTATTTCTTTAATTTGTCTCTTCCACTTTATTCTGGCGATAAGGTAGGCTAAACATTACTCGTATTATTCCGATTATTCATACAAAGCCATTTTTTGCAATTGCCAAACAAAGTCTTCTTTTCGCCCATTTTTATATCTGGATTTCTTTCTCCCAATTATCAGAAGAGCCTTTCTTCCCTGCTTCCCTCACGATGTGGAAAAGAAGGAGGGCGGAAATCTCCAGTTCCCTTAGATTTATCGTCTCCTCAGGACAATGGGGTTTATGAGCGCCAGCGCCCATAATCAAGCTGGGAATGCCCTTTTCATTGAAAACATTTGCATCGGAACCACCTCCTCCGTCTCTTAAAACCACGGATATCCCTATCGCTCTTCCCGCCGAGAGGAGAAGTTGAAGGGGTAGTGAGTCAGGTGGAAGACGAAACATATTGTATTCCCTTTCCACTTTGTGAATGACATCACCGCCTGCCATTTTCACTTCCTCAAAGCAGGATATCATATGTTCCACTTGAGCCCTGAGCTTTCTTTCGTCTCTACTCCTTGCCTCACCCAAAATCTCCACGAAATCGGGAACGATATTGCGTGCTTTTCCGCCCTTTATCACCCCTATGTTAGCTGTAGTTTCCTCATCTATTCTTCCCAACCTCATTTTGGCGATAGCCTTTGCGGCAAGCTGAATGGCGTTTATTCCTTCCTCTGGATGAACGCCTGCATGGGCGGATTTCCCTCTTACGAAGAAGGAAACCCTTTCGTGGCTGGGTGCGGAAATGATTGCTATTTGGGGTTCGCCTCCGTCCAAAACAAACCCTGCTTTCGCTTCCAATTGGGATACATCCAATGCTTTCGCTCCCTCCAGCCCGATTTCCTCGCTTATGGTGAATACAACCTCCAAGGGAGGGTGGGGAATTCCCTTCTCCACGATTGATTCCACAGCCTCTAAAATGGCAGCTATTCCCGCCTTATCATCGCCACCCAATATGCTTGCCCCTTCTTGCTTTATTATATCTCCCTCTATCTTCACCTTCATCCCCTGCGTGGATGATATCGTATCCATATGGGCATTGAAAAGGATGGGTATTCCATCCCCTTTCCTCCTCCCGATAATATTCCCCACCTCCCCTTGAACGATTGAGCCAGCGGAATCCTCGTAGACCTCAAATCCTAGGGAGGCGAGTTTTTTCTTAAGGAAATCGGCGAGCTCTCCCTCCCTTTTGCTTGGGCTATCTATTGACAAAAGCGTAAGAATCGTCTTTATTAATCTATCGTTGTTTATCACCGCTTATCCTCCTCAGAAGGTATCAAAGGAATAGAAAACAGGCTTAGATGGTGGGAAAAGGCGAGTTAGCTCGAGGGGAAGTGAGAGCGCTTCCTCATCCTCAAAACCAGCGAGAAGATTCAGGAAAAGTTTCTGGGATATTTGAATAGGGGGAAGGGAGGGGGGTAAGGAATCTTCAATTGAAACCTCTCCATCGTCCACCCTTAAGGTAGCCTTGTGCCCCTCAACATCAAGGGGGAAAACCCCCTTGATTCCCTTTGAACGGCGGGATAGAAGGGGAGCTATCGCTCGGAGGAGGGAAGGTAAGTTGATTATTCGCCACATTGCTCCTTTACCATATTTCAGCTCCGTCTCGCCTAACACATCCCTTATTCCCTTAACGATGAAATCCTCAAGTGGGAGATGGATGGTGCAGGAACTGACCCCTCTCTCAACAGCTCTTCTCAAAGCTTCCTTTAAAAGGGTAAGGAAGCCCTCCTCTGCTCCCTTTAAGCAGCCGAACTCGTTGATGAAAACGGGCTCCGTTCCCGCTCCCTTGCTGTAGCGAATATAGGCGAGGACCTGGGAATCAACTTCATAGACGAGGACTTCCTGGTTGTGGCGCCACTTCCAAATCCATCCCCTCATATAAGCCTCATCCCGCACGACCGTGAGGTTCCTTTCCTCGTTGAACTCGTTATAAATCCTGACTATCTGGGGGATATCCTCGTCTTTTTCTTCCCTTGTGTTTGGTTGAGGAGATATATTTTGGGGGAGGGAAGAAGAATGGAGATAAGGGAAGGGGATTTCCCGCCAGCCGAGGCGCTCATAAAAGGGCTGAATTCCCGTGAAGAGAAGGGAAAGATGGTAGCCCTCCTCGTTCATCAGTCTTATTGAATCCTGAAGAAGAGCTGTTGCATAGCCCCTTCCTCTATGGTCTGGATGGGTGCCTACATTAGCAATGCCTCCCAGAAGGATTCTCTGGTCTCCAATACGAAGGATTTTCTTCACTATTTGAACCGTGCTCACGAGAACGCCGTTCTCCTCCCAGACCCTTGTATATTCCAATTTATAGTAGGGGTCGCCATCATAATAGGGAGGAAACCATTCAATCTCCGTGTTAGGGAAGGCGGATTTGAGGAGGGAAAGCAACTGTTCCCTCTCCTCTTTTCTCACTCCTCTAATCATCTTTTCCCTCCTTTCTCCTTAAGGCTCTAATCGCTGCTTCCTTTATATCCTCCGGTGATAAGTTATATTTAACGAGAAGCTCCTTCCAGGGTCCCGATTCTGCGAAGCGGTCCTTGACCCCCACTCTTATCAAGGGGGCGGGGAATTTCTCCACAATCAGTTCAGCTATGGCGGAGCCAAGCCCACCGATTATGTTATGCTCCTCAGCGGAGACGGCACAGCCGGTTTTCTTCAAGGAATTAAGAATCGTTTCCTCATCCAAGGGCTTTATCGTGGAAACATTTATTAATTCTGCATCTATTCCCTCTTTCTCCAAAAGCTCCAAAGCCTGTAAAGCTTGCCAGACCATAAGCCCACAGGCAAATATGGAGACATCCTTCCCCTCCTTTAAAACATTGGCTTTTCCGATTTGGAATTGATAGGAATCATCAAATAAGATGGGGATATCGGGACGCCCGAGGCGCAGATAAATGGGTCCTTTCCATTCTGCGGAGGCGAAAACAGCTTTTCTTGTTTCCGTTGCATCCGCTGGGACAATCACCGTCATATTGGGGATGACCCTCATCAATGCTATGTCCTCAATACAATGGTGGGTGGGACCATCCTCGCCAACCGATATACCGGCGTGGGAGGCAGCTATTTTAACATTGAGGTTTGTATAGCCTACGGAGAGGCGCACCATTTCCCAGGCTCTTCCCGCGGCGAATATAGCGAAGGTGGAAGCAAAGGGAATTTTCCCAGTGGTAGCTAATCCAGCAGCGCAGGAAATCATCTTGCACTCCGCAATCCCCATATTGAAGAAGCGCTCGGGAAACTTTTTAGCGAAGATATTGGTGTAGGTGGACTTTGAGAGGTCAGCATCAAGAACTACTACATCTTCCCTGAGCTCGCCGAGCTCCGCTAAAGCTTCCCCATATGCTTTTCTCGTTGACTTAAATTCTGCTTTCATCTTTCATCAACCTCTCCAACTCGTCCCTGAGCTCTCGCAGGGCGACCTCCGCCTCCTCCGGGGAGGGGGCTTTTCCATGCCAATCAACTTGATTCTCCATAAACGAAACACCTTTCCCCTTTATCGTGCGGGCGATGATAATCGTCGGTTTCCCCGGAATTATCCTCTCCGGGGAGAGTGCCCAAAGTATTTCCTCAAAGTTATGTCCGTCTATTTCGTAAACAGTCCAACCAAAAGAACAGAACTTTTCCGAGACCGGGGCAATTTCCATAATATCCGAGACAGTGCCGTCTATCTGAAGATTATTGTAGTCAAGGATTGCGGTGAGATTATCAAGCTTATAATGGCTTATCCCCATAGCGGTTTCCCAAACTATTCCTTCCTGGCATTCACCATCCCCGAGAAGAACGAAGATGCGTCCCGGGTTGTTCTCCATTTTATATCCAAGAGCCATACCGAATGCAGCACCAAAACCCTGCCCGAGGGAGCCAGTGGAGAACTCAACGCCGGGCGTCTTATTCATATCGGGATGCCCCTGCAGGATGCTGTTCAGCTTCCGCAAACGGAAGAGTTCCTCCCGGGGAAAGTAGCCTGCCTCCGCAAGCGCAGCGTAAAGCGCGGGACAAGCATGCCCTTTGCTTAATACGAACCTATCCCTTTCTCGCCATTTTGGGTCTTTGGGATTATGACGCATAACGGAGAAGTAAAGACAAGCAATGATGTCAGCGCAGGAAAGTGAACCGCCGGAATGACCGGAACCCGCGGAAGCAAGCATTTCTATTATATCTATTCTAATCTGGGTAGCGATGCGTTTAAGCTCCTTGATTCTCTGCTCCATTCAACTCACCTTCCGGGAAAGTTCTCCCTCAGTATTGCTTGGCACTTTTCACAGAAAAGCGCCCCTTTGAGATCGGTGTCCCAAATGGAATTTGAGAAATGCATTACGCAGCGCTTATTAGGGCAATGCCGCAAGCCAAATGTATGACCTATTTCATGGGTTGCTTCCTTCACCGCTCGTTCCAATAACACCGCATCATCAGGAGGTTCCCCCCAAAATTGGGGGTAAAGGCGGTAAAGACTGATTAAAGCACGATGTCCCATAAACTGTGCCTCCCCAAAGATGAAATTGAAGCCGGGAACGAAGAGGTCTATATCGCATACCCCCAAAACCTTTCCCCTTTCATCCTTAATGGGAAGATTGTGAAGTATAACTGAGGCATTGTATCTTTCCCCAACCTTTGCCTCAGAGGGTAGGGGGATGATTTCCTCACTAATAAAGCAAGGGAGGGTTGTTATCCTCTGGAGCTCCTTCTGTAAATAAGGAAGTATATCGTCTCTTATATTTCCTACCTGATAAATCGTTATCGTCATCAATTTTAATTTTAATTCAATTCCATTATTTTCCAAGAGGAAACGATGTTGGCTTTTAACTTCTGAAATTATAAAATCTAATTGATGAAACGATATAGGTTGAGCAAAAGCGAAGCAAGGAAGATTATCGCTGTTTTTCTCTGTCTCCTGATTCTCTATTTCTTCCTCTCCCTTCTTCCTCTCGGAAAAAGGGGTGCGATGAATTTGGAGATTAAGGAGGGGGAATCTCTCTTTTCCATTGCTGAGAAATTGAAGGAGAAAGGAATTATAAGAAGCAAAAGCTCCTTCATTATCCTTGCCCTCCTTCTAGGCAAGGGAGATAAACTGAAGGCAGGATATTATGAGCTTTCTCCAAACTTTTCCTCCCTAAAGATATTGAAGATACTCGCTGAGGGGAAAAGCAAAAGGATAAGAGTTACCATTCCTGAGGGCTTCAATATAAAACAAATAGGGGAGCGACTGGAACGGTTAGGGATACTTCCTGCCCAAGAGTTCGTCTCCCTGGCGACCAACGCCCCTTTCACATTACGGTTAATAGTGGGTGCCCCTTCTGGGAATTTAGAGGGATTTCTTTTCCCTGACACCTATTTCTTTCAAAAGGGAATGAAGGCTGAGGAAATAGCGAGGGCAATGTTGGAGAATTTTCGGAGAAAGGTTCTGGATAGGATGAGGACGGATGGGGAGCTTTCCTTTTACGATACATTGAAGATTGCCTCGTTAGTGGAATGGGAAGCGAAACACGACGAGGAAAGGAGGCTCATAGCAGGGGTTCTCCTCAATCGCTTGAGAAGAGGGATGAAGTTGGAGTGCGATGCCACGGTTCAATATGTCTTATCTCAACATAAGGAAAGAATCACTTATAAGGATTTAGAGATAAATTCCCCTTACAACACCTATAAGGTGAAGGGATTGCCTCCCACACCCATCTGCAATCCTGGGCTCGCTTCAATTGAGGCAGCCCTCCATCCAGAGAAGACCCCTTACCTTTTTTATGTCGCCCGTCCCGATGGTTACCATATTTTTTCTCTCACTGCTGAGGAGCATTTCAAAGCGGTTGAGAAAGCGAGGAAGCTGTGGCAAGGGGAAAGGGGATAGTTCCCCACTGGTTTTTCAACTCTCTTGAGGAAATCTCCCTGGAGTGGCTCAAGCAAAAGGGAATAAAAGCTATTCTGCTTGACCTTGACAACACGATTGTCTTGGGAGGAAGAAACGAGGTGCCCGAGAGCATAAAGAGTTGGATAGAGGAGGCGAAGGAAAAGGGTTTTAAACTGTGTATATTCTCCAACACATTCAAGATTCGGAGGTTAGGGAGGGTATGCAAAGCGATTGGTGTGCCCTATGTAAGGGGAACATTTAAGCCCAGGAGGGGTGGATTGAGGAAAGCTTTGGAATTTTTAGGAGTGAATCCCCAAGAGAGCGTGATGATAGGTGATAGGGTATTGACAGATGTTTTTGGAGGGAATAGAGTTGGTATGTGGACGATATTGGTGAAGCCATTGAGGGGAGGGAGGGGGATTATGACGAAGCTTTTTTACCATTTTGAACGGTTTCTATTGCGGATTATTAGTAAGGGAACATATGGAGGTTCATCTTCGTCAAAATAAGTGAGAGATATGGAGCGGATAGCTGAGATAGATTTAAGGAGAGGAACGATAAACGCCGCCACGAAGGTGGTTGGCGTTATAGGTTATCCTATAACTCATTCCCTATCCCCTCAAATGCATAACGCAGCCTTTGCCTATCTTGGCTTGAACTATGTATATGTGGCTTGGGAAGTTATTCCTGAGAGATTGAAATTAGCAATGGATGGAATGAGGGGATTGGGGATAATAGGAATGAATGTGACGATTCCTCATAAGGAGAGGGTGGGAGAATACCTTGACGAGTTGAGCGAAGAGTCGGTGATGGTAGGTGCAGTTAACACCGTGCATAACATCAATGGTAGGCTCATCGGCTATAACACGGATGTGGAAGGATTTAAGAGAGCTTTGGGGGAAGATGTGAGAGGGAAGAAAGCGGTTATCTTGGGGGCGGGAGGAGCGGGGAAAGCCGTTGCCTATGCCCTTTTATCATCTGGGGCAAGTTGCATAGTTTTGAATAGGACGGTGGAAAAGGCGAGGGAACTGGTAGAGAGATATAAAAAGCTCGGCGAGATAGAAGGTGTCGCTTTAACTCCTTCAAATCTGAGGGAGGCGATGAGAGGGGCGGAGATTCTCATCAATGCTACATCTATCGGTATGCAGGGAGAGGAAATAGAGGGGATTGAAGATGTTCTGCATAGAAATCTTTTAGTAATGGATTTGGTTTACAATCCGAGGGAAACGCCTCTTTTGAGATTAGCAAGGGAAAGGAAAGCGAGAGTTGTAGAAGGGTGGAAGATGCTTCTCCACCAGGGGGCTATATCCTTTGAGATATGGACGAGGGAGAAAGCACCCCTAGAGGTGATGGAGAGCATATTGCAAAAAATGTTATGAGAGGGTATAATGAATAATGAGACATTTTAAAAAACCCTAACAAGGGGCGTGAACGCTTATGGCAATGATGAGAAAGGATGTAGGCGATATACTCCTTGAGCAGGGAGTGATAACTCCTGAGCAGCTCAAGGAGGTAAGAGATGTAGCTAAGGCAACTAAGGGAGATATTAAGAAGCTCCTTTTGGACCTTGGCTATGCGAATGAGGAGCAGGTTTACAGCGCCTATGCTAAGTCCTTGGGTTATGCCTTTATAGACTTCAGCAAGGAGCGGATAGACCCCAGCGCTGTAAATCTTGTTCCTCAGCATTTCGCTCAGCGTTATAATGTCATTCCCGTTCGGAAAATAGGGGATAGGAAACTTTTAGTTGCAATGGCTGACCCGACGAACATCCTCGCTATAGATGACCTTAGATTGGTAACCGGTTTGGAGATTGAGCCTGCTGTTGCTGTCCCGGAGATGATAAGCGAGGCGATAAATAGGCACTATCGGGGGGAGGCTGCTCCTACAACCGCTGTTTTAGCGGAAACAGCTACTGCTGGATTGCCCTCCGCCGTGCAGGAGGCAATTTCCACCCTAAGAGCAAGGGGGGAAATATCAGCGGAAGAGGAGGAAGCGCTCAGGGTTGCGGAGGAGGCGCCGATTATAAGAGCTGTTAACGCAATAATTCACCAGGCTATAAGGGAGAGGGCATCGGATATCCATGTTGAGCCAGAAAGAAGAAGCGTAAGAATAAGATATAGGATAGATGGAATCCTCCACGAGGTTATGAACCTTCCTCGCTTTCTCCATCCTCCCCTCACCTCCAGAATAAAGATTATGGCTGATATGAACATTGCTGAGCGGCGGCTTCCACAAGATGGAAGAATACCCATAAGAACGCCCGATGGCAAGGATTACGACCTACGTGTCTCCTGCATCCCCACGATAACGGGCGAGAAGATAGTGATGCGGATACTGGATAGGCAGAGCCCCTTGATTGGGTTGCATAAGTTGGGCTTCTTCCCCGATACTTTCGCTGCCCTTGAGAAGTTGATAAGCCATCCTTATGGCATCATCCTCTCCACAGGTCCTACAGGTTCAGGGAAAACAACCACCCAATACTCAATTTTGAGCAGGTTGAACACGACGGAGGTAAACATCATCACCATTGAGGACCCTGTGGAATACCAGCTTGCTGGTATATATCAGGTGCAGGTAAACACTAAGGCTGGTCTGCTTTTCTCTAACGCCCTTAGATACTTCCTTCGCCATGACCCCGATATAATGATGGTAGGTGAGATAAGAGACCTTGAAACCGCTGAGATAGCGGTAGAAGCATCCCTTACCGGGCACCTTGTTCTCTCCACCCTTCATACTAACGATGCTCCAACGGCGATAACCCGTCTGATAGATATGGGAGTTGAGCCGTTCTTGATTTCCGCTTCCTTGATAGGTGTTCTTGCCCAGCGCCTTGTGAGAACTCTTTGCCCTCGCTGTAAGGAGCCTTATAAGCCACCCGTTGAGGGCTTGAGGCGATTGGGTCTCTCTCCTGAGGATGTGGAGGGGGTGACTTTCTACAGAGGGCGGGGTTGTGAATACTGTAGGCATACAGGCTACTACGGCAGAACAGGTATATTTGAGCTGATGGTGGTGAACGAGGAGATAGCGGAGCTGATAGTGAGAAGGGCGCCCCTTTCGGAAATAAGGGAAGCAGCGAAAGCAGCGGGGATGAAGACCCTAATGGAGGATGGATTGAGGAAGGCAATGGCGGGGATTACAACTATTGAGGAAGTGCTCCGTGTCGCAGCGACAATAGGATACTAATAAGGAGGTAGGAAAGCTAATGGAGAATCGCCAAGACCCCATCGCGGAAAGAGAAGTTGGACGCCAACTTCCCTTAGACGATATTCATATAGATGACCTATTGAGGATAGTAGTTGAAAAGGGAGCTTCAGACCTTCACCTCGTGGTAGGAGTTCCTCCCATCATTAGGGTTGATGGGAAGCTTGTTCCCACTCCCTATGAAAGGGTTAAGCCCTCCCAGGCACAGAGATTGATTTACGACATCCTAAGGGATGACCAAATTCAAAAGTTTGAAAGCGAATGGGAGCTTGATTTTTCCTATTCGCTCAGCAGGATAGCTCGTTTCCGCTGCAACATCTACCGAGACAGGGGGAATGTAGCGGGAGCTTTCCGACTCATTCCCGCTCGCATTCCCACGATAAGGGAGCTTAATCTTCCTCCAATTTTGGAGGACATCACCCGCAAGCCGAGAGGTTTGGTTTTGGTAACGGGACCAACCGGCTCGGGCAAATCCACTACCCTTGCTGCGATGATAGGGGTGATAAACTCCGAACGCAGTTGCCATATAATAACTATTGAGGACCCGATAGAATATCTCCATCCTCATAAACTATCAATAATAAACCAAAGGGAAGTGGGGCACGATACAAAGAGCTTCGCAGCCGCTCTGCGTAGCGCCTTGCGAGAAGACCCCGATGTGATTCTCGTTGGAGAGATGAGGGACCTTGAAACTATGGCTACAGCGATAACGGCAGCGGAGACGGGGCACCTTGTCTTCGCTACTCTCCACACAAATAACGCCGCCCAAACTGTGGAGAGGATAATAGATGTTTTCCCTCCCTCCCAGCAGGACCAAGTTAGGGTTCAGTTAGCGAATACATTGGTGGCAGTTATATCCCAACAGCTGCTACCTCGTGCTGATGGACCAGGAAGGGTTCCCGCTTGTGAGGTTATGATTTGCACCCCCGCTATTCGCAATCTCATTAGGGAAATGAAGTTCCATCAAATCCCCTCAATCATTCAGACGAGCGGGGAGATAGGGATGCAGACGATGGACCAGTCCCTGAGGGACTTATACAATAAGGGTCTGATAACCTATGAGGAAGCAATGAGCCGGGCGATAAATCCGGACGAACTGAAGAAATTGATAGCCAGTTCAGGTCCGGTTCGCCCGAGATAAAATAAAGAAAGGAGGTGAAAGAAGATGCCCAACTACGAATATGCAGCTCGTGATATATCGGGGCAGATTATAAGAGGAAGAGCGGAGGCGGAGAACGAGAAGGTCCTGGCGCAGAGGCTGGCAAGGGAAGGATATAAGGTAGTCTCCATAAGAAGGGAAAGGGTAGCTGGAGCTGGCTTTGCCCTTCCCTTCATCGGTCGTGTTAAGCTTTCCGACCTCGCTATATTCAGCAGGCAGTTCTCAACGATGATAGATGCCGGCGTAACCCTGGTAAAGGCGCTCTCTGTCTTGGAGGAGCAAACGACTAGCGGAACCCTGCGCAAGGTCATCAATCAAGTGAGAAGGGATGTTGAGGGAGGCGAAAGCCTCTCTCGGGCTATGGCTAAGCACCCTCGTGTTTTCTCCGACCTCTATGTTGGGCTTATCAGAGCAGGTGAAGTGGGAGGTGCATTGGAGGAAGTTCTCCAAAGGATTGCCAAGTTCTTGGAGGACGACCTCGCCCTTTTGAGAAAGGTGAAGGGGGCTTTGACCTACCCACTCATAGTGGTTGGCTTCGCTCTTATGATTATCCTCCTTCTCGTTACTTTCATTGTGCCAAAGTTCATCCAAATGATAGCGGAGATAACCCAAAAGACGGGAGCGGAGCAGGAGCTTCCCGCTCTTACCCAGGCGTTGATGAACTTCAGCCAATTCGTCATCCACAAGTGGTATTGGATAATAGCCATTATAGTTGGCGCCTATGTCGTTTTCCGTGTGATTCGTAGCACCCGTTGGGGGAAAAGAGCTTGGGATTTCATTATGCTGAAAGCTCCCGTGATTGGGAAGCTCGCCCATAAGCTTGCCCTTGCTCGCTTCTCACGCACCCTCGCAACCCTTCTCGGCTCAGGCGTTCCCATCCTGCAGGCTATGGAAACTACCGCGGGAACGGTCGGCAATTCCATAATCGGCGATGCTATTATGGAAGCGAGAGCCCGCATTAGAGAGGGAGACCCCATAGCCGGTCCTATGCAAAAGAGCAAATACTTCCCCCCTATGGTCGTGCATATGGTGAGCGTAGGTGAGGAATCAGGCGCGCTTGACGATATGCTTATCAAGGTAGCGGAATTCTATGAGCAGGAAGTTGACACCGCAATCCAGTCCCTTTCGGATGCTATCCAGCCGGTCGTTATTGTCCTCCTGGGTGGAGCTGTCCTCGTCATTCTCGTCGCTCTCTGGGGTCCCATCATAACCGTCCTCCAGAAGATAGGAGAACAAGGCGGAGGCTGAAGCTAAAAAAGCTAAATGGATTCCTTAATCCTCGTAGGCGCCTTTATTTTTGGGGCGGTTGTGGGAAGCTTTCTGAATATGCTTATATGGCGCCTGCCAAGGGGGGAATCCATCGTTTTTCCTCCTTCCCATTGTCCCAAATGCAACGCCCAACTTCGTCCCCTTGACCTTATCCCTATCCTTAGCTACTTGATGCTGAAAGGACGCTGTAGATACTGTGGGGAGAAAATAGAGCCCCGCTATCTCATCGTTGAGTTAGCGTCTTCTATATTGTCTCTTCTCTTAGCTTACAAGTTTTTAATTTACGATTACCAACCTTATCTCTTGCTCCTCTATTTGCCATTCACCTACGCTCTCATCGCTATCTTTTTCATAGACCTTCAACACTACATAATACCTGATGAGCTTTCATTTTTTACAATCGGTTGGGGAATCCTGGTAAATGGGATAATGATTTTGCGTAGGGAAGAGAAGCTTATGTGGGGCTTCCTTCCTCCTGCGATATTCTCCGCTTTAGCGATGGGAACTTTGGTTATCTTGATAGATTTAGTCGGTAGGAAGCTATTCAAGAAGGAGAGTATGGGGGGAGGAGATGTGATGTTAGCGGGAGGGATGGGGGCATGTTTAGGGTGGAAAGGAGCGTTGGTTGCATTTTTCCTAGCGGTTTTGGTAGGGGCGCTTTGGGGTGTAGGTTTGATATTGGGGAGGAGGCGGGAATGGGGAACATATATACCCTTTGGACCCTTTTTAGTGATAGGGAGCATAGGAGGGATATTTTTCGCTTCCCAGTTGGTAGATTTATATTTGACTTTGGCTGGGTTCAGATAGATTTTGGGGGGGGCGAGCCAAAGGCTCGCCCCCTTTCTACGGTTGCCCCTTTTATCCAGTCATTTTTCAGCTCACTGGTCAGCGGGGCGATTGATGATTGTTCCGCCATAGGGTTTGACTTTGATCTGGTCCCACTTCATCCACTTAACATGTCCGTCAGCAAAGGCAAGAACCGAGCCTCCTGTATGTCGTGTATAATCGTCTTTCATTTTAGCAAGTATAATACCTTTGCCACATCCACCGCACGCATCTGGAGGTCTATTGGAAAGTATCACACGAGGTAGATACCCCGGGGATTGCGGTTCGCTCCCTGGCCAACCGCAACCGAGAGCAGCCCTACAATCAGCCAAAAGCCAAGTTTCTGCTGGGTATTTTATGCTGGAGAGGGCGTTGAAGTTACAGCAGTTAGCGTTAATCGCTTCATTTATGCCATAGCTTATGGGGAATCTCTGGTATTTGCAATCCTCACAACACATTCTACCCTGCGGGCCGCCATCGGGACAACGATTATCTGAGGGACAGACATAAACCGCTTGGTTTTTCACATAAGGGAAAACAGCTAGGTACCAAGGTAGAGGTGTCCCTGGATTACCACTCACAGGAGGATTTCCTCTGTCGCGGCTCCAACTCCAGTTTGGAAAATGTTCATCCCAATCTTGACAATACATCTGTAGACCTTGTGCCAACTGCTTTACATTGCTTGTGCAGGAGGCTTTCCGAGCCTGTTCTCTCGCACGACTGAAAACTGGGAAGAGAATCGCCGCCAGAATGGCGATGATAGCTATGACGACGAGAAGCTAAATGAGTGTGAATCCCTTCCTTTTCATCCTTTCTTTTTAGATTTTTTAAAAAGAAGGAAGCCATGAGATTTAAATCTCATGGCTTCCTTTGCTTCCCTAAACGAAGCAAAGCTTTCAGAGAGAGAGAGAGAGAGAGAATTTACCCTCTCTTAAAGAGAGCTTCTATTTGGTTCCTATTCATTAACCCTATTCCTATATTAACCATCCTTCACTTACATTTTACTACGATTATAAATCCCGTCAATACTTTTGCAAACATTTTTGTAGCCTTTGCTTAGAATCATATCTCATAACCAATTTTCAGTCAACAATTTTTTAAAATGCTGAGGAGTGCGGGGAGGTTATTTGTTCCCTCAAGGGGATTAATAACCTCCCCCTATTGCCTTTTC
>JBMFMH010000012.1:0-4182 GCA_049970775.1 bacterium
TTCTAATTGGAAAACTACCGAGCTCTGGGGATAAGCTTTATAGTCAGGCTCTCGCCAAAGAATGCCCTCCCTTTTGCCTCCATTCTAAAGGTCAGTTTCGTTTCTCTTCTCAAAGCGGAGAAAAGGAGGAAGGGAGGAATATCTGCGTCTTTAAGGTATGGAGTGTTCTCCCTTATCCCCACCTCCACTTCCATACCATCCCCATAACAGATGAGATAAACAGCACCCGGTTCCCTCGTATTCCCCGGGGATATCCATTCCGCCTCCCCTATGTTCCCAACTGAAGCCCTACACCAAATCTCTCCGCTTCCATCAACCTCAACCACATCTCCATCCTCAACCCTTTTCCAATTACCGCTACTATCCTTTATCTCCAAGTAATTGAATTCCGAGTTTAGATACTTTAAGGGATTCCTCCCATTATAATTGGTATTGCCAACAGCCACGAGGGGAACATTAAGGGAATTACTCCCCGTTCCTTCCGTGCGCAAACCCGGCGTTCTCCCTTCCTCAACGATTTTTAGATATAAGGGAGAGTAAGTATCCCAAGCATCAAGGGGATGAGCATCAAAATCTATGGTTATATATTCATCGGGCTTTTTCCTTTTTTGGATAGCAAATAATTCGTTATATTTTTCAATCACCTCCGCAACGGGACGCAGGGTCCAATCGGGGTTGATTATTCCCGCATCGCTGTTCTCACCTACCCTGAATCCACCCGGATACCACCAAGGAGCACACCCCTTAGCGCCTGATTCAACGAACATTTTGTAATACTTCTCTTCCTCCTCCTTTTGATATTCGAGCCTCTCCTTCGGCGTAAAAACCATTTCGGTTTTCCAAACAGTCCCATTGGGCCAAATGGGACCGCAAAACTCCATCCAAATGACCGGTTTCTCCCTGCTTATAAAACGATAATAGAGTGTTATCAGCCCACCTTTTCTTATATCCTCCCAAGGTGTGGGATTGCCGTATCCTTTGATTTGCAGGTTGTAGCCCTCAGGACAGAGGAAGTCTATATGCTTGGCTACGCCAACGGAATAGAGGTGGGCGCAAAAGTAAGCGTTCGGAAGACCGCAAGCTCCTCCCCTGAAGCTGACGAGATGGTTTGGGTCTATGCTTTTTATCGCCCTTACGATTGCATTGTATCGCTTGCTTGCGTAATCACTGAAGAAGCGTAGGAAAGCAGCATCCGCTTTTGTATTGTTAAGCCCAATTGGCACAGCAACCTTCCCTTCCTTTCTCGGTAGCTTAACCCCGAATTCAGCTTCCGCATTTTCCACGCTTCCGTAATTTTTCACAAGCCACCTTTCCCAAGCCTCGTTAAAAGCTCCCGCCTGCGCCCTTTGAAACTCTGCAGGCTCCCAAGCGATATCATAGGCGAAAATAGTCGTGATATTGGGAAGACCAGCTTCCTTTATAAAGCGAAATACAACCTCTGGAGAATTAGCAATCAAACCAACTTCACCCACCCCACCCCCTTTGCTTATTGAGCGTATCACGCTCTCGTCAAAATTGAAGGGATTAGCGGGAATATAAAGCATAACCTTCATTTTATGTTTCTCCGCTCTATGAAGGAAATCAAGCAGGTTTCTCACCACTCTCTTCTCGCCTGATACAAGGCTGATATCCGCCCCAACAGCGGCAAGCATATTTATCCCTAACTTCTCCAAAATGCTTAGGTCTTTCTCTATAATCAATGGGTCATATAGAATAGGTGAAAGCCAGTTGCTACCATAGACATCCGTATCCAAACCACCAAGCATTGAAGGCCAATAATTAATTCCCTTGGGAAACCATTTCTTTCCTCTGAGGTAAAAATCAGAACCCTTTACAGAAACGAATTCTTCCTTCTTAGCAGGTTTAGGTGGGGGAAGGACGGTCAAAGGATGGCTTATTTTATCTATCAGTTTGCCCTTCTCCCAAAGCTCTACCTCAACCGCATAGTTTTCCCCTGAAAATGTCGGTTTCCACTGCCATTCCATGCTTTCTTTCCCCAAAGGTGGAATGGAAATTTCCCTCTCTTTTTGTTGGATAATCTTTCCACCCTTTAGGATTATGCCTTTTAATTTAACAGTTTTTTGCTCATCGCTTAAATTAAAAAGAGAAGCCCCCAGTTTCACCTCCTCGCCCATTTGGTAAAGAAAATGTTCAGCCCCACCCTCAAAGAGAAACACCCCATTTAGTCTATCAACAACTTGAAGAAGCACATCTATTAGGGGTGATTTTTTAATATCGCTGGGGTTTGCCAGTTGAAACGAGACGATAGCTCCTCCATCCCTTTTAAGGAGAAGGGAGAGGAGGGAACCCCTTATTTCCTTTCCTTCATAAGCGGAAAGGAGAGGAATCCATCGCCATAGCCTATCCCTGTTGAATCCCCTTCCCTCTGGACGCCAAACAGGGGAGAAGCCCGCTATCTCCTCTTTCGTCCTGTAATCGGCAAGGAATACTGCCTCGGGTGCGGTGCGGAATAAATCTATTTTGTTTAAGGGATAAATTTTGTAGGAAGGGCTGACGGTCTCTAAGTTTATGGGGCGAAGTTCTCCCGGGCTTGGCAGAGCCTCGACTTCCTTAGGCACGCTCTGAGTGCCCACTTCATCAACCCAGAATGTGTGTTTTCCTGTTCCAATTCCAGGCGTATGGGAATCAGAGATACCGAATAGGATTTGGCGGGCGTTTTCAGGATTAAAACAATCCCCGGGGAAACCTCTCCCCTGGCTTGGATTATCCTTCCAATAAAGAAAGGCTGAGGGTGGAAGGGAGTAGAACCTCCATTCCGGGGTTAGGTCAACAACGGCTATCCAGCGTGAGCCATCCTTTTCTCGCCATTCAACGGACATCTGAGTTGTTTGCTTATCTCCTTTCGCCCAGAAGCAGGTGAGGGTATCTCCCGGAAGGAAGGGAGATGCTTCAAGCGGAGGAGAACCTATTGCTCCCCAGCCGGGAAGGGAAGCAGATACCTTCAAGCATTTTCCCTCTTTACCCTCGTCTAATTCCGCTTCAACTGGATTCCGAGGCGAATTGCTCTCCTTTACCCATTTGCTTAAATCAGTCCCATCAAAGCTGATGAAGATATGCTTTGGTTGATTTAAAAAATACTGATAGATTTTTCCTTCCAATTGCTTATCGGTAAGCCATTCCCCCTGCCACTTGAAAAGCATATTTGAAAAGGAAGGAGCTCCTATCAAAAGAAGGTTACCTCTCCTCCGTAGGAAGGAACGCAAAGCTATGCTTGCCTTTTGGGGGAAATAGCGAGCATCAGGCAGAATGAGAAGGGAAAAATTCTCTGGGCTGAGTATTTCTTGGCCGCATAAATCATCGCTGTCCAAATAAGTTATCCCATAACCATTGCTTTCAAGTTTTTGAGCGATATAATCCGCTGATTCGTTTCCTGGGAAGTTCTTATCCTTAAAAACAGCGATGCTTCCCTTTGCTCCTTTCTTTATCTCAACTTTCTTGCCTATGTGCTCTTTTACCATATACCTCAGATTGAAATCACCGAACTCTACATCCAATCCCTGAACCCAAAGCCCCACCACGCCTTCCCTAACAGCAGGTGCTTTCTCAAAGGAATACTTTGCCCACCAGGTTTCTCCCGTTTGAGGGTCGCTTATTTCTCCCTTTATCCCCTCCTCATTCAGTTCCAACCTCATCCTGTAGAGATGATTGAACTGCCAATCAATATGCCCACCCGTCCAGTAAGGAAGCCTCGTGGCTCCTTCCATTTGCGCTTGATGTCTACCCTCAAAATTCTCTATCAATTCAGGGTAGTGAGAATTAAGGTCAGGTGCTTCAACTAAGGAGAGGCGCCAGAAGCTTCCTTCATCCCACCAGAGGCAGACGCCCGCTGCTGCCCAGCCGAGCCTATTTGTTCTTTCTTTTATCAATATGTTTACCTCAACGACCTGGGAATTGGAGAAGGGCGTGGGGGCAAGGGAAAGAGAAGCTTGCCCCATCGCTTCCTTTATCGTGTATTTCCCCTCTTCCACACGCCAATTTCCTCTTAACACTTGCCACTTTTGAAAATCGTTATGCAGAAAACCTTCACCAGCTATCGCCGTGAAGCAAATAAATAGGAGGTAAAGCCCTTTCTTAAACAGCATAGCTCATCACCTTGCTTTTATACTATCAGATTTCGTTTCATTTGTTTAGTTTTTGCCAGTATACCCAATTGAAAGAATT
>JBMFMH010000012.1:4282-25809 GCA_049970775.1 bacterium
ATCAGATTTCGTTTCATTTGTTTAGTTTTTGCCAGTATACCCAATTGAAAGAATTTCTAATTTATTAAACTCCCCTAACTCAACTTGATTTTAGTGGGTGTATTTTTATAATTCTTTTCCAATATGGAAAAGAGAAGAGGAGAAAAGCTCATTTTCAAAGGAGTAAGTCTCAATGTTTTCCTCCTGGGACTTGTCAGCCTGCTTAACGATGTCAGCAGCGAGATGGTTTATCCCCTTTTGCCGATTTTCCTCAAAAGCGTTTTAAGGGCAGGAACGACCTTCATCGGTGTAATAGAGGGGATAGCCGAGACGACCGCAAGCATATTACAGATTTTCGCCGGCTGGCTCTCCGATAGATGGAGGATGAGAAAGCCGATAGTCATTTTCGGCTACTCCCTCTCCTCCTTTGCTCGTCCTATCCTGAGCATTGTTCAGGCTCCCTGGCAAGTTCTCATCATAAGGTTCGCCGACCGCTTTGGCAAGGGAATGAGGGGGGCACCACGAGATGCAATTGTTGCTGATTCCACGCCAGAGGAGTTCAGGGGAAGAGCCTTTGGGTTTCATAGGGCTATGGACAATCTCGGCGCAGCCATCGGTCCCCTTCTCGCAATGCTTTTGCTAATAATAGCAAAGGAGCACCTTCGCTTGGTCTTTCTCTTAGCCTCTCTTCCCGCTCTACTAAGCCTAATCGCCCTTTTGTTCGTTGAGGAGAAAAAGCCGGAGAGAAAAGAGGGCACTCCGCCCATCAGGCTCACTTTGCGCCCCTTTGATTTTAGATTTAAACTCTTTCTTTTAATAGTCATTCTCTTCACTTTGGGTAACTCAAGCGATGCTTTCCTTCTTTTGCGGGCGCAGGAAACCGGCATCGTTCTCCCTCTCATCCCTCTCCTTTGGTTTGCCCTTGATATGACAAGGACGGTTTTCTCTATGCCAGCGGGCATTATATCGGATAAGGTGGGGAGAAGATATGTTATCGTCTTGGGCTGGTTCGTCTACGCCCTTAGCTATTTCGGCTTTGCCCTCGCCTCTAAACCTTTCCATATCTGGCTCCTCTTCATCCTTTACGGTTTCTATTATTCTTTAACTGAAGGTGTGGAAAGAGCTTTTGTGGCGGATTTGGTGCCATCGGAGTTGAGAGCTACCGCCTACGGAATATACCGTTTTGCCATCGGTGTGGGGGCTCTTCCAGCGAGCGTTCTCTTTGGAGCGGTTTGGCATTGGGCAGGTCATTTAATCGCCTTTAGTATGGGCGCCAGCCTAGCTTTCCTCGCCAGTTTCTTCCTCCTCATCCTCATAAAGGAATCGCCTCGTCTATAATTCGCATTTTTTCATTTGCCTTGCCGATTTGATTTTGCATTTTGATTGCAAATTGTTATTAATTATATAGTGGAGGTGGTTCGCTATGACGATGGACAGGGAAGAGTTTGAGAGGATGCAATACGAGGTAGAAGATAGAGAATTCCCTCAACCGGAAAAGAGGAGTATCTCCACAGCTAAGGAAGCTCTTACAAAAGCCCCAAAGATAGTGGGGGTACCAACGGGAATTGAAGGTTTAGATGGGCTTTTCTATACGGTCGCCTCTTCAGATGGGAAATTGGTGAGGAAGCAGCTCGGTGGTCTGCCTGCTTATTCCGTCTTCAACCTCACCGGTGTCTCCGATACCGGCAAATCCTTGATGGTGGAGCAGTTCGCCGTTGAGCAAGCAAGGAGGGGAGATAAAGTAGCTTTCATCACCGTGGAATCACCCGCTCCCTTCCTTGTAAGTGGGCTCAAGCTAAGGGCACAAGCAATGGGTTATGATTTAGATGATTTTGCCGATAACATCCTCATAATAGACGCAGCTTCCTACGGCAACCTCAGGGAGAATATTCCCGAGCTTCTCGCAACCCTCGCCTATGTGATTCAAAACTACAAGGTTAGGTTCACGCTTATAGATTCCATCACTGGGCTGTATGAGAACAAGGAGATGTTGGCGAGGGTGGTTGTGCGGCGGATATTCAACTTTCTTAAGAAATGGCATCAAACCGCCATACTCGTTAGCCAAAAGAGGAGCGGACACGAGGAAATGACCGCTGAGGCTGCTGGTGGTTATGCTGTTGGACATATCGTTGATGGAACGATAGTGCTAGCGAAGGAGCTCGTGGATTCCGCTTTCAAAGCCAAGCTGTATAAGAAGCCAATCGGCGATGTCGTTCGCCTTTTCAGAATAGATGGCTGTAGGCTTTCCGGACACGATACGCAAACTCATTTTATGGAAATAACCGAAACCGGATTAGTAAGAATACTTGAACCGATAGGAGGTGAGAAGTGATGGTCGTGGAGCCCGTGAGGAAGGACGACGACCTTGAGGTTGTGGCGGGAAGGGTTTTCCTCAAAACGATAGACCTCTTAGGAGGTCTGCAGAAGCTCGCTGAGTACCGCGCCCTCACTTGGCTTCCTTCCCTTGCGAGAGCCTCTTTGGCCATCGTCCTCCGGGAGGAATTTATGAAGACGGAGGACGAAATAGCGAAATTCGTTGGGCTAACCCGTAACGCGGTGCGGAACATCCTCAGGGCGAATCCTGAGTTGGCTCAGAAGAGGCTTAAGGAAATGGAGGAGATGTCCCCGGAGGACAAGAAGGAAATGAGGGTTCATATAGCCGGAGCTTTCGTCAAACTCGCTTACAAGGAGATAAAGGAAGGGAAGGAAGCCTCCATACTCCAAAGGTTCGCTGAGGGAAAAGCGGGAGAAACGAAGTAGGTGAAAATTAACCCCTCTTCCCGCCACCGGAGGGGGCAGCTACCAGCTCCTTCAACCTTTTAATCTCATCCCTCAGCTGGGCTGCCCTCTCAAACTCTAAATTAGCAGCCGCCTTCTTCATCTCCCTCTCCAATTCAACTATGCGGGAAAGGATATAATCAACATCCAAGTAAGAAGCTGCTTCCTCGCTCACCTTTATCTTCTCCTTCTCCAGCTGAATCATCTTCTGCTGGAGGATATCGTGAACCGCTTTTCTAATCGTTTCGGGAGTTATCCCATGCTTTTCATTGTATTCCATCTGCAATCTCCTTCTCCTATTCGTCTCGTCTATCGCCTTGCGCATTGATTCGGTTATCGTATCCGCATACATTATCACTTTCCCGTTTATGTTCCTTGAAGCCCTGCCAATCATTTGGATTAGGGATGTCTCGGAACGAAGGAATCCCTCTTTATCCGCATCCAAAATCGCCACTAATGATACCTCCGGTAAGTCCAAACCCTCTCTTAATAAATTAACACCAACCACGACATCGTAAACTCCCAACCTCAAATCCCTCAAAATACCCACCCTATCAAGAGTTTCAATCTCGGAGTGTAAATAATGAACCTTTATCCCCAACTCGCTTAGATACTCGGAAAGGTCCTCAGCCATCTTAATGGTGAGGGTAGTAACCAAAGCCCTCTCCCCTCTCTCCACCCTCTTTCTAATCTCCCCGATTAAATCATCAATCTGCCCTTTCGTTGGGCGCACCTCTATCTCGGGGTCCACCAATCCCGTAGGTCTGATTATCTGCTCAACTATCTTTTGAGAATGGGCGAGCTCGTAAGGACCTGGTGTAGCGGAAACGAAGATGACCTGGTTTATCTTTTTCTCAAATTCTTCAAATTTGAGGGGACGATTATCGTAGGCGGAAGGCAGGCGCCAGCCGTATTCAACGAGGGCATCCTTTCTAGATTTATCGCCTTCATACATAGAACGAAGCTGGGGAATCGTTTGATGGGATTCATCTATGAAGAGGAGGTAATCCTCAGGGAAGTAATCTATTAGGGTGTAAGGGGGTTGACCGGGAAGACGCCCATCAAAATGGCGAGAATAATTCTCTATGCCAGGGCAATAGCCGATTTCCCGAATCAGCTCAAGGTCGTGAAGGGTGCGGGCTTTCAATCTCTGCGCCTCTAAGAATTTCCCTTGTTTCTCAAAGAAGGCAAGTCTCTCCTTTAATTCCTCTTCAATTGAGGCAATTGCTCTTTCAATCTTATCCCAGGGGGCAACATAATGGGTGGCGGGGAAGAGATAGAGATAATCAAGGTCGTTTCTCAGCTCACCGCTAATCGGGTCAATCTCAAGGATGCGCTCCACCTCGTCGCCGAAGAATTCAATTCTGTAAACAACCTCTTCATCAATCGGGAAGATTTCCACGGAATCCCCTCTAACCCTGAATTTCCCCCTCTGAAGGGCGAAATCGTTTCTCTCATACTGCATCTCCACGAGGCGGAGGAGCATTTCCTCCCTATCCATCTCCTCGCCTTTCTTTATCGCAAGGGTTATCCTCTTGTAATCCTCTGGGGTTCCCAAACCATAGATACAGGAGACGGAGGCGACGACTATCACATCCCTCCTGCTCATCACCGCTTGAGTTGCGGAATGGCGGAGGCGGTCTATCTCATCATTTATTGAGGAATCCTTCTCTATGTATAGGTCTAACTCGGGAATATACGCTTCTGGCTGGTAATAATCGTAGTAGGAAACGAAATATTCAACCGCGTTATAAGGGAAGAACTGCTTGAACTCGGCGCAAAGTTGGGCAGCCAATGTCTTGTTATGGGCTATAACGAGAGTGGGGCGCTGAACCTGGGCGATAATGTTCGCCATAGTGAATGTCTTTCCGGAACCCGTTATCCCCAGGAGGGTCTGATATTTCAGACCCTGCCTTAATCCTTCTACGAGTTCCCTTATCGCCTTAGGCTGGTCACCCTTGGGCTTGAAATCAGAAACCAACTTAAACTCTGGCATTTTTTTTCTTAATTTTTATTATACACTAACCCTTCAACTTGGCAAGAAAGTGCAGGAGCCCACAACATTTTAACCTCCCCTAAAAGATTGGCATAGAGAAAATGCATCAAACGCTTTCGCTGTTCCATTCTATGAAATACCCTAATTCACGACTGCCTTGAATTCCACCTAAATTTGACAGCGGATAAAGGGAAAATTAAAATTAAGAAAAAAAGGAGGAGGAATATGCCTATTGATTTAGGAGATATCAGACCCGGTTTAACGATTGAATATGAGGGCGAAGTTTACTATGTCATCTCCGCCGAGCATGCTAAATTGGGAAGGGGCGGCGCCTTCGTGCGGGCTCGCCTGAGGAATATCAAAACTGATGCCGTCATAGATAAAACGATTAAGCCGGGCGATAAGTTCGACCTCGCTTTCATTGAGAGGAAAAATCTTCAGTATCTTTACCGCTCGGGCGATGAATTCGTCTTTATGGACCCTGAAACATACGAACAAATCCCCCTTCCCGCTTCCCTACTCAGCGAGATAGAAGATTACCTGAAGGAAGGCGTGGACTACCAAGCGGTATTATATGAGGGACGAGTTATTGCCGTGGAACCACCTATAACCGTGGATTTAGTGGTAGTTGATACGGAGCCCGGCGTGAGGGGAGATACCGCCTCCGGTGGAACCAAGCCCGCTACCTTGGAGACGGGTTTGGTCGTTCAGGTGCCTCTATTCGTCCAAAAGGGGGATATCGTGCGGATAGATACTCGCACGGGCGAGTATGTTGAGAGGGTGAGGTAAAGATAAAATATAAAGCCAGAAGCTGGCAATATACTATCTCGCCAATCTTCCTGGGGTTGCTCGTCTGTTCATTGCTTCTTCTGGGTGGCGCCTTGCTCTACATTATCTATGGTTTCGCGAGCGGATACATACCTCATCTCAACCTCTTCCATCCTGCCTATCAATCCATCATCCTTCGCAAATTTTTCCTCGCATTAAAGCTCTTCTCCATTGGGTTTTGCCTTCTTCTTCTCGCTCTCCTTCTCCGCTATACACTCTCCCTTGAATTCAGCTTCCTCCTCCTATTAACCGCTCTATTCTTCTATTTCGGCATCCCTTTAATCGTTGGCATCTTTAATTCAAGCGGTATGGTAAATCCCGCCATCAACGGTTTGATTCATACTTCTCAACTATTGGGGGAAATCGGCGGTGCTCTGTCCGGCTTGCTCATCTTGCTTGATATCGGCTACCTCCTTCAAACCCGCTTGAGCACTCGGGAAATCGTTTTTGAGAAGGAGACACCAATTGCTCGGAGAAAACCCTTTTCCCTCTCTCGTCTCTTTATGCCCTGCTGGGAAACCCCCTACTGCCGAGAATACTTAAGGGAATTCTGCCCCGCTTATAGCCGAAAGCGAAGTTGCTGGAAAATGGGAGGAGGCTGCCTTTGCGATGAGGCGATTGTGAATCGCCTCCTTGAGCAAACAAGCGTTAGAAGAAGCGATGCTACCCCTTCCCTTAAGAAAATGTCCCAATTTATCCAGAAAAAAAGGGACTGCGCCCGCTGTCCCATCTATCAGGAACATCAGAGAAAGAAATATCAACTCCTTGCTCCCCTTGTCCCCTTATCAATATTCGCGATATTCTGGTTCGCAAGGGAAGGTATCCACCATCAATATCTCAACACCGCTCGCTTCTTTGATAATCTCCTCTCAAACCTTACTTATATCCCCACGGGAACGGGAAAAGTCTTTGGCACCTTAGCTACTCCCTGGTTGGAGATAACCATTCTCGTAATCTTCTCCCTCTTTCTAATTGGCATTCTCCTCCATCTTCTTGAATACTTCATTTTCACGCTTTCTTGGTGAAAAAAATGATTGAACCAGAGCTTTTAAAACAAATCTTTTCCCTTCTTGAAGGCACCTCTATTGAGGAAATGGAGCTCCTATGGGAGGGACGAAGGTTGCTGATAAGGCGTTCCGCTTCTCAAAAGGAGGGGATATCCCTTGAGGGAATGGAGGAAGAAAAGAGGAATGTCGTTGCGGTTGAGGCTACATCGGTGGGAATCTTCTATCCTTCCGTTGCGGAAGGTGCCAAAGTGAAAGAAGGGGAGAAGATAGGGGAGGTTGAGACGCTTGGCATCCGAGAGGAAGTGCTAGCTCCCACAGAGGGAATAGTGGAGAACCTTCTGGGAGAAGGCGAAATCGTTGAATATGGAAAGATAATTTGTCTTTTAAAACAAGAGGAGGTTCACGATAGTGAAGAGAAACAGGATTAACGCCATCTTTATGTTCATCGTCCTGGTTATCGTTGGAATCGGTCTATACTTTGCTATTCAAAAGGCACAGCTACCTAGCGAGGCTCCCACCGGGAGCAATAATCTGGGAGAAAAGGAGCTCAAGGATTTGCAATGCTTGAACAACCTGCGCCAGATAAGACACGCAATCGCTGCCTATATGGCTGACCATAACAATAGCCTCCCTCGCTCGCTAAAGGACCTTTATCAATATGGTATCAACGAGAATATGTTGAAGTGCCCAGTGGGAGGCGAACCCTATCTCTACAGCGAGGGAACCGTTACCTGTCCCCATCCGGGGCACGAGAAATTCTGATATGTTTAGAAAGATACTCATTGCCAATAGAGGAGAAATAGCGGTAAGGATAATAAGGGCTTGCAAGGAGCTGGGGATTAAAACCGTCGCTATATACTCCCAGGCGGATAAAAACAGCTTGCATAAGGAATTAGCCGATGAAGCAATCTGCGTTGGTCCGCCACCCGCAAGGGATTCCTATCTCAACATCCCCAATATATTGAGCGCAGCTATAATCACGGGAGCGGAAGCCATCCATCCCGGCTATGGCTTTCTCGCTGAGAATCCCTCCTTTGCTCGCCTTTGTCAACAATGCAATATCAAGTTCATCGGTCCCGCTCCAGATGTGATAGAGGCGCTAGGGGATAAAACTAACGCAAGGATGATTATGAAAAGGGAGGGGGTTCCCGTTGTTCCAGGAACGGAAGAAGCCCTCAGCGATGAGGAGATGATAAAATGGGCTTCCCAACAGGGTTTTCCCCTTATGATTAAGGCTTCCGCAGGAGGCGGTGGTAAGGGGATGCGGGTTGTGGAAACAATGGAGGAGCTTATCAAAGCATTGCCCTCGGCAAGAGCTGAGGCTGAGGCGGCTTTCGGGGATGGAAGGCTTTACCTTGAGAAGTTCATTCGCAAGCCTCGCCATATTGAAATCCAAATCCTCGCCGATTCTCACGGCAATGTCGTTCACCTCGGAGAGAGAGAATGCTCAATCCAAAATCCCTCCTATCAAAAGATGTTGGAGGAAGCTCCCTCTCCCGTTGTGGATGAAGAGCTAAGAAAGAAGATGGGCGAGGCAGCAATAAGAGCAGTTAAAGCAGTGGGCTATCAAACCGCTGGAACGGTGGAGTTCCTGGTGGACGAAAACCTCTCCTTCTACTTTATGGAGATAAATACCCGCATCCAGGTTGAACATCCCGTCACGGAAATGATAACTGGAATAGATATCGTTAAATGGCAGATATTAACCGCAGGGGGAGAAAAGCTCCCCTTCAAGCAGGAGGATATAACATTTAGGGGGCATAGTATAGAATGCAGGATAACAGCGGAAGACCCTTACAAGGGTTTTATACCCAATGTAGGCAAGGTCAAGCGTCTCCTTTTGCCGGGCGGACCTTGGGTCAGGGTGGATACATTCCTCTACGAGGGATACGATATCCCTCCTAACTACGATGCCCTCCTAGCTAAATTGATAGTTTGGGGTGAGAACAGAGAGGAAGCGATAAGAAGGATGCAAAGGGCACTTGATGAGTTTATAATTGATGGGGTGAATACAAACATCAATTTTCATAAGGAAATACTCCAATCCCCCCTCTTCAGAGAGGGAAAAGCTTATGTTGGATTCGTTAAAGAATTGCTTGAAAGGAGGTCTGAAAAATGGACAAAGGAATCTGGGACCGCTATAAAGGAAGGATAGTGGGCTCCTTAGCGGGAGCGGTAGTAGGGTTGCTCGCTTTATCCGTTGGATGGAAGACCCTTCTTTTCCTCGTCTTCGCTGCTATCGGCTACTTCTTGGGTTTCGTGATTTGGGATAAAGAAACCCCAAGCAAGGAGTAACCTTGCGCGCCAAAGCGAGGGAACTCACGCTGAAACTTCTGTTTCAGATGGATTTGACCGGACAAACCTTTGAGGAAGTTTTGTCATTAGCAAGGTCAAATATCAAGGCAAACGAGGCTGTTTGGGAATTAGCGGAGGAAAAACTGAGGGGAATTGTGGAAAATCTATCTCAAATAGACGATGTAATAAAGGATTTCACCAAGAAATGGGGAGAAATTGAGAGGCTTACCTATATAGATAGAAACATATTACGCATTGCTACTTACGAGTTCCTCCACGAGCCCGAAACCCCCACGGGAGTGGTCATCGCGGAAGCGGTGAGATTAGCGGAGCTTTATGGCACGGAGAACTCCGCCCGATTCGTCAACGGCGTCCTATCATCTATGGCTAAGAATTTGAGAAAAAATGGCGCAAATACTTGATGGAAGAAGCTTAGCGAAAAAGATTAAGGAAGAATTAAAGATTAAAATTGAGGATTTGAAGAAGAAGGGAATCATCCCTTCCCTGGCAGTTATACTCGTCGGGGATGACCCGGCTTCCATAGTTTATGTGAATATGAAACGGAAAGCCTGCGAGGAGGTGGGCATCGTTTCCCACCTCTATCATCTTCCCGCTCAAACAAAACAGGAAGAAGTCATTGAGCTCGTTTCGGAATTGGGTAATAGGAAGGATGTCAACGGCATACTCATCCAACATCCCCTCCCTTCTCATATAGACGAGCTCAGCGTTTTCTCCGCTATCCCACCTAATAAAGATGTTGATGGCTTATCCCCCTTTAGCCTCGGTAGGCTTGCCTTTGGGCATCCCACTTTTGTATCCTGCACGGCTCTCGGTGTGCTGGAGCTGTTGAAGCATTACAATATCCCCATTGAGGGTAAGGATGCGGTGGTGATGGGAAGAAGCATAATCGTGGGGAAACCGATAGCCCTCCTTCTGCTTCAACATAATGCCACTGTTACAATCTGCCACTCAAAAACGAAAGATGTATGGGATAAGACGAAAAGAGCGGATATTTTAGTTGTAGCGATAGGAAGGGCGGAATATGTGAAAGGAGAAAACATAAAGGAAGGGGCAGTAGTGATAGATTGTGGCTATAATAGACCACCAGAGGGAGGAAAGGATGTGGGGGATGTCCATTTCCCTTCCGCCTCAACAGTTGCTGGCTTCATAACGCCCGTCCCGGGAGGGGTGGGACCGATGACAATAGCTATGCTTCTGAAAAACACAATTAAATCCGTGGAGGTATCAATATGAGCAATAATCTCCCTCTTTTATTCTTGGCGCTTTCTCTTCTTGTTTTCTCCGCCCAGGCTCAGCAATCCGTCTCCTTTTTCGTCTCCCCTCAAGGGAACGATTCCTGGTCGGGAAGATTGCCCCAACCTAACAAGAACAAAACGGACGGTCCCTTCGCTTCCCTGGCAAGAGCGAGGGACGCCATCCGAGAGCTTAAAAGTAAACAAGGGGGAAAATTAAAACAGAGAGTAAATGTATACATCCGAGGTGGAACTTATTTCCTGAAGGAAACTTTTGTCCTCACCCCGGATGATTCCGGCACGAAGGAGTTCCCCATAACCTATTCCGCTTATAAAAATGAGAAGCCGATAATAAGCGGTGGGAGGATAATCTCTGGATGGAGAAGAGAAAAATTGATGGGGAAAGATGTATGGGTGGCGGAGATTCCCGAGGTGAAAGAGGGAAAATGGTTTTTCCGAGAGCTATGGCTGGGCGAGAGAAGATTGCGGAGGGCAAGACATCCAAATAAGGGCTATCTTCAAGTGGAAAAGCCACCCACGAATACAAATTGGATGCAGGGGGAGGATTTCTTCTATAAAGAGGGAGACATCAAGCCCGACCCAAGTTTGAAGAATGCGGAAGTCATCGTTATGGCTCTCTGGGCTGAATCACACCTGCCAATTGCAAACATTGACGAGGCAAATAGACGCATAACCTTCACAAAGAGGATTGTTTTCCCTCCCCAACCCGGCGACCCTTATTATATTGAGAACTCGCTTTCCTACCTTGATTCACCCGGGGAATGGTGCCTTGAAAGGGAAACGGGAAGGTTATATTACCTCCCTCAGGCGAGAGAGGAACCCCAGAAGACCTTGATTATCGCTCCAAGACTTAGTCAGCTCGTTCGGCTTGAGGGCAAGCCCGAGGAAGGAAGGTTCGTGGAATATGTTGTGTTTAAAGGGTTGACATTTAGCCATTGCGAGTGGTGGTTCCCCGAGGGTCATGATGTGGGGGGATTCGCTCAAGCTGCTTGGGGTGTTCCGGGAGCCATTTACGCTGAAGGGGCAAGAAATTGTCTTATTGAAAATTGCACAATTAAGCATATAGGAACATATGGAGTTGAGCTATCAAGGGGTTGCAAGGATAACTCTATAATATCCTGCGAGATATCCGATATGGGGGCTGGAGGAGTGAAGATAGGGGAGGTCTCTATAAGAAGAAACGAAAACGAGCAAACGGGAGATAACAAAGTGATGAACTCCCATATTTTCAATGGAGGGAGAATCTTTCACAGCGCTGTTGGAGTATGGGTTGGGCAAAGCTATGGGAACATAATATCCCATAATCTCATTCACGATTTCTACTACACGGGTTTATCCATAGGATGGACTTGGGGTTATGGGGAAAGCCTGGCGAGGGATAATGTTATTGAGGGAAACGAGGTGCATCATATCGGAAAGCTCTCAAACGGGGATGGTCCGATTTTGAGCGATATGGGAGGAATTTATACCCTTGGCATTCAGCCGGGAACGGTCATTCGCTTCAATCTCTTCCACGATATCGCTGGGCTTCATTACGGAGGTTGGGGGATTTATTTTGATGAAGGAAGCACGCATATACTTGCGGAGAAAAACATCGTTTATAACACAACTCACGGCGGTTTCCATCAACACTATGGGAAGGAGAATATCGTTCGCAATAACATCTTCGCTTTCGGCAGGGATGCCCAAATCCAACGCTCTCGCCCCGAGGAACATATCAGCTTCTACTTCCAGCATAACATCGTGTATTGGAAAGAGGGAGTTCTTTTCGCCGGCAACCTCAGCGACTTCCACTTCGTCTTTGATAGCAATCTTTATTGGAAAGAAGGAGGAGAGATATCCTTTGCCGGTCTCACCTTCGCCCAGTGGCAAGAGAAAGGGATGGATAAACACTCCCTCATAGCTGACCCGCTCTTTTTAAATCCGCAAAAGTTTGACTTCCGCCTTAGGGATGCTTCCCCTGCCTTTAAAATAGGTTTCGTTCCCTTCCAGATTCCACCCCTAAAAGGGAGGTGATAGCGATGTCTTGTGCTTCCGATTATTTTACGGTAACCTACCTCATTGAGACGAGCGGCGATTTAAAAGAAGCAGGGGAGAGGATAGCAAGGGAGGAAACGACGGGTAAGTGGGTGGGTAAGGGTGAGCCTACGGAGTTATTCAGGAAGAGTCAGGGCTGGGTTGAGGAGATTGAGGAGCTAAGCAAGGGGAAGGGGCTGGTGAAATGCGCCTTCCCGCTCATCAACTTCTTGGAGGATGAGGACCCTTACACCGCTTTCTGGCTTTTCGCCACCGGCGGTCCCGCCTTTGAATTCAGGGATATAGAATGGGTGAAGATTTTAGATTTTGAGCTCCCCGAGAAGATGTTGAGGAATTTCCCCGGACCTAAATTCGGCTTAGAGGGGATGAAGGAATTGGTGGGGTTGAGGAAAGAGGACTTGCTTTTGGGTATGTTCGTCAAGCCTTGTGCGGGTTTAACGGTGGAGGAGGTAGCGGAGAGATGCGGTGAGGCGGCGATGGCGGGAGTGGACATCGTTTCCGATGACGAGAAGATGGCTAATCCAGAGTATTGTCCCTTAGAGGAAAAGGTGAAGGCGGTGAAGGAAGCGATTAAAAGGGCGGAGAGGAAGGTGCTTTATTTCGCCCATATCACCACATCACCTGATAAAATCAAGGAGAGAGCTTATAGAGCTTTGGAGGCGGGAGCGGATGGCTTGATGATTCACATTTTAGCTTCCGGTTTTCACTCCCTCTCCATTTTAGCGAGAGATAAAAACATCAATGTTCCAATCTATGTGGAGAGCGGTGGGCGTTCCATCTACGATAGGCTGCCGAATTGGGGATTATCAAGCGTAGCCTTCGCAAAATTGATTAGGCTTCTAGGAGGAGATGCTTTGCAAACGGGAGTAGTAGGCGGATACCTGCGTCCCGATGTGGAAATAGCGAAGGAGATGACAAGGGCGATGAGGGCGCCGCTGGATGGAATTAAGGATTGCGCTCCTGCGCTTGCGGGAGGATTGAAGCCTGCGAATTTAGGCGATAATCTCGCTGTATTCGGGATGGATGTTTTAGCGATAGCGGGAGTGGGTATTCTTTCCCATCCCTTAGGGACGAAAGCGGGCGTTAAAGCTATGAGGCAAGCGGCGGAAGCCTACCGCTTGGGAATTTCCCCCAGAGAATACGCCAAAGAACACGAGGAACTCCGCTTGGTTCTCTGATTTAATGAAAGTATCCGCTCATCAGGTGGATGATTACCCAAACGCCGCTGACATATAAAAAGGTGAAAATAAGGATAAATAACAATTTCCCACCATCTCTCGGTCTTAATGTCCAGGTGGAAAATCCCGCCTTCTCAAGCTGAAGGAAGGTTTCCTTGTCTTCCTCCTTTATGTTCGCCAAGCGAAGACCAAGGAAAATAATGCCGATTAATGAGAAAGCGGTAATGGGGAAAAAGGCAATATCTTCCCAACTGGGAGAAAATCCTTCAAAGAGAAAAGACCCTTTAACGAAGGCATTTGATATCCAAGCGAAGAGCAAAACGAGGGAGATGGCTGAGCCGGATATGAGAACCAAAGCAATTCCCTTTTTCAATCCATAATTCTTGAGCGATATTTCGGAAAGCAAGTTTTCCTCCTGAGGCTTCCTCGTTCTCGTATAAGCTAAGGCGAAAATCAAGCCTATTATTGAGAAGAAATTTGCCATACCAAGCAAGGCAAGCTTAAGGGGATTCTTAAATTGCTTGAGCGATAACACACCCGCGACGATTGCGCAAATTACGGAAAGAAAGAAATGAAGGGGAAGTGCAATTAATAGGGGACGCTCCACTACCCATTCTGCCCAACTGATTTTCTTTGGGGGTAAGGTCGTGCTCATCCAGAGGTCATCGGTATAGAGCCTGGAAGGAGCGTTTAGATTTAGGACAGTGTAAATGAACCTTCCGCTCTTGCCTTTAAAGAAATATTGCGAAACAACCCAATCCCATCTATAGGCAAGATGGTAATGGATATCAATGAATTTATTCAATCTGACGGGAAGTTGGGAAGGCGATAAGTAGCCGATTATAGTTATGTATATGGGGATAATCTTGCCACCGTAAACGCTTGTTGGCAGAAGGGGATAATAAATCTTATCGGATGGGAAAATCACCAAAACGCTCAGGTCACGATAACCAGATGGCAACCTCTCTGCCCAATTCTCCTTTTCCGGGTTTACCCAACATAACACAAAGCAATAATCCTTGCCTATATAGCTATCCAGAACCGGTACCTCGCCTCTTTTTATGTTTAAACCTTTCCCCTTTAAATATAAATACAAGGCAGAACCACTTTTCGCGGTTACGAGCTCGGTTGTTACACCATACTTCTCTATATGTTCATAAACTTCTACACCAGGCCCTCCCATCATCCCAAAAGGTTTCCTCGGTCCTTCGTATAAGTAAGGTGATATGAACAATCTTTCGCTAGCCCGGGCGAATAAATAGGCAGGGATTGTGTAAAGCTGGGTGCAAGCTAAAAACCAGCCAATCTTTCGCAAGTTCCTATCAGCAGAAAGGTAAATATCCACTCCCGATATTTCGGGATGCTTATCCACCACATCTAACGCTATCTTCTCGGGGGATGCTGGCAAGGGGAAAAGCCAGACCTTTTTCCTCGTTCCCGTTTCAATTAGACTGACGCCTAAAGCCAAGGTTTCCATTCCGTCCTCGTGTTTTATCATCGCCAACTGGCGTTCCTCAGGACCTAAGACCCATCCCTTGGGGTCATAAACCAAAGCCATTCCATCAGCGAACAACGATGCGGTGAAAAGGACGAGATACCCCATCCAGAAACCGAAAACAGAGAATATTAACCCTCTCTTATCCATAAGTCATCATCTAAATCTTTAGAAGAATATCAAAAATTTGTCAATATAAAGTTTGAAAATATGAGGAGGGAGAAGAAGCTTAGGAAAAGATAGTTTCTCTATCTCAAAGTCCGAGGGACTCTATGAAGCCTCCTTGGGCGGGATGGGTGAACCAGATATCCGCTTCTAATCCCGTTTTCTCCTTATACAATTTTCTTATCCTTTCCTCAAACCTTTCCCTTGCCCCCTCCTCTATTAGGTTAACCGTGCATCCTCCAAAACCCGCCCCAGTTAACCTCGCCCCCAATACCCCTTCAACCTCAATAGCTATCTCAACAAGCACATCCAACTCCTTCCCCGATACCTCGTATAAATCCCTCAAGGAACTATGGGATGCAACCATCAGCTCCCCAAATCTCCTCGCATCGCCCTCCTTCAAAGCCTCAACCCCCAAAATAACCCGCCTGTTCTCCTCAACTACATGCTTTGCCCTCATATAGTGCTTGCCAACCAATATCCCCTTTCCCCTCATTTCCTCAACGAGTTCAGGAGAAGCATCCCTCAAGGACCTTACCCCAAGCAATCTCGCAGCTGTCTCGCATTCCTCCCTTCTCTTATTATACTCCGAGGAAACGAGCTCCCTTCTGACCTTTGAATCGCAAACCGCTATCAAATATCGGCTCGGCAAGGGGATGTTCTCCGTCTCCAAGCTCCTGCAATCTATGAAAAGCGCCATCCCCTCCTCACTTAAGAGGGATGCGAACTGGTCCATTATCCCACAGCGCATTCCCACGAACTCGTTCTCCGCTCTCTGGCAAATCAGGGCGAGCTCCTTCCTATCCATTTTGAAAGAGGAAACAGCTTGAAAGGCTAAAGCAGCTCCAACCTCCATTGCAGCTGAGGAGGATAATCCCGCCCCAATGGGTAAGTCTCCATAAATCAACACATCCATCCCTCGCAAGGGAACCTTTTCCAAAAGAAATTTAGCCACCCCCCTAACATAATTGCTCCAACCTATCGTCACCCTCTCTATCTTCTCCCTTAACGAGAACTGGTCAAATTGCTGGTAATTCTCCGAAAACAACCTTACCTCCTCGTCGTCCCTGGGAGAAACGAAGTAGTCAACCCCCATTTCCATTGCTATCGGCAAAACGAAGCCCTCGTTGTAATCAGTATGCTCCCCTATCAAGTTTACCCTACCGGGAGCACGAACACGATATCTCGCCTTCCTCCCGAATACTTCCTCAAATTTCCTCAACATCTCCACATAGCTCATCTCACTCAACCTCCTCAAGGGAAAAAGGTGGAAGCTCCCGCAGCTCCCTCGCTTTCTCCTCGGGATGGGAATCGTTTATGAAATTACCCGCCCCAGATTCAACGCTTGCCAGATATTTGAGCTTGTCCTTGCTCCGATAAGGTGGATAAAACTCAATATGATAATGAAATAAACCGGAGCGGTCCTTCGCTGGTCTTTGATGCATAACCATCATATAAGGGAGGGAGAAAGAGAAAAGATTATCATATTTTAAGAGAACAGCTTTCAAAATTTTGGCTAAATCAAAAAGCTTCTCCTCATCATACTCGTCCAAACTCGGAATGTGAGGCTTCGGCGTAAGGAAAACCTCGTAAGGCCAGCGAGCAAAGAAGGGGACGAAGGCAATGTGGAAGTCGGATTCCATTATCACCCTGTTATCGGCTTTTTCCCTCTTCCAAATATCGCATATCAAACACCCACCCGTCTTTCTTTTATGCTCTTTGAGGGAAAGAATCTCGTTCCGAAGAACGACGGGGATGAATGGGAAAGCGTAAATCTGACCGTGAGGATGATGGAGGGTAACTCCTACTTCCTTTCCTTTGTTTTCAAAAATCAAGACATATCTCACATAGGGTATTTGGGATAGCTCTCTGAATCTGTCCTGCCAAACCAAGAATAGCTTGTAGATTCTCTCAAGGCTTTGGGATGTTAGGCTTCCCGTGTGTTCAGGTGTATAAACGACCACCTCGCAAATCCCTTTTGAGGGTTTAACTTTATAAAGCCCTGAGGAAGGGACGGATGGAGCAGGCGGATTGGGGAAGAGGGAGGGAAAACGATTCTCAAAAACGACAATATCAAAGTCCTCCCTCGGGATTTCCGTCTCTTTACCTTCCTTGCTGGGGCAAAGGGGGCATTCGGAAGGAGGCGGAAGGAAGGTTCTCTCCATCCTATGGGTAGCGGTCATTACCCATTCTCTTCTCAGGGGATGCCAGCGAAGTTCAGACATCACTTCTTCTCCTCAAAGGAATAGTAAATTATGTATCTTCCGTCTTCCTTCTTCTCTTTTTCCTTTTTCATTTTTATCTTTGGTTGCTTCATCATCTCTTAAACCTCCTCTCTAAATCGGAATAGGGGAAAACGATATAAGTCGGTCTTCCATGCGGACAGATGCTGGGATTATCGCAGAGGAATAATTCCTCCAATAACCGCTTCATCTCCTCCTTTTCCAGCCTGTCCCCCGCCTTGATAGCCATTTTGCAGGCAGCTGCTGCCGCTATCTCCTCCAGCCCTATCTTCGCTTCCCTTTCCGGCAACTCCGTGAGCTCGTCTATGATATCCCGCACAACTTCCTCAATGTTCCTCCCCTCCAGCTCCCTTGGCGCTGACCTTATTACAATCTCCTGCTTACCGAATATCTCTATAGTGAAGCCGAGTTCCTCAAAGAAGGGCAAAAGCTGGGAAGCCATTTTGAACTGGGCAGGAGAAAGATGCACAACGAGAGGGAAAACCGCCTCCTGCGATGATTCCCTGAGGGTGAACCTCTTCCGCTTGAGCAGTTTCTCAAATATTATCCTCTCGTGGGCAGCGTGCTGGTCAATTATCATCATTTCATCCTTCCATTCAATTATAATGTAGGTCTTCGCTACCTGCCCGATTATCCTCGGATAAACCTCCACTTTCTCCTCAAAGGGAAGGGTGGGTAGCTCCAAGCTTTCCCTATCCGTTGCAGGTGGGGAAAAAGAGCTAGGCGAGGTAGAGGGCTTGAATTCCTCCTTCTTCAAAACGGTTGGGGTGGGAAGGGATTGGGAGAAGGCATTTATCACCGCTTCCCTTATCAAAGAAAACATCTCCTTCTCCCTGACGAATTTTATCTCTAATTTCATAGGATGGACATTCACATCCACCAAAGATGGTGGCATATCTATGAAGAGAACACAAATAGGATAACGACCCGCGGGAATGGCGCTGAGCATAGCCTCATCAAGGGCTATATTGAAGAGACGGGACCTTACGAACCGCCGATTTACAAATAGATATTGCTCCTGGCGCGTTGTCCTCGTGAGGGCGGGATGGGAGATATAGCCGTAAATCCTCACATCCCCCTGGGAGTGGTCAATGGGAAGCATCTGGGAGGCGATTTCGTCTCCCATTATGGAGGCTATCGCAGATAGAAGGTCGTCGGTAGCCTGATGAGAGAACACTTCCTTGTTTGAGGAAAAGACCCTAAAGGAAACATCGTGATGGGAGAGGGCAAATCTCTGCACCCAAGAGAGGATATAAGCGAACTCCGTTTGAGGGGAACGCAAAAATTTCAAGCGAGCAGGCGTATTGAAGAAGAGGTTCTCCACTATCACGCTCGTGCCACGAGAGAGCCCAATCTCCCTCATATCCACTATCCGCCCCTCAACAGCTTTAATTTCCACCCCTAAGCTTTCCTCCTCACTGCGAGTGAGTAGGCGCATCTGGGAGACAGCGGAAATGGAGGGAAGCGCCTCTCCCCTGAAGCCGAGCGTTGTTATGTTATTGAGGTCCTCAGAGGAATGAATCTTGGATGTGGAATGCTTCTGAAGGGCAAGAACCGCGTCCTCTTTGCTCATCCCAACCCCATCATCCACTACCCTGATTAATTTTCTTCCTCCCTCTATCACTTCTATCAAAATATGCTTCGCCTCAGCATCAAGTGAGTTCTCCACTAACTCCTTAACGACGGAAGCGGGTCTTTCCACCACCTCCCCCGCCGCTATCTTCCCCACGGTTTCCTCATCCAAAATAACTACCTTCCCCATTCCTCCTCCAACCTCGCAACCTCATCACGAGCGAAATAATCCAAAGGATAAATCTTCTCACCTCTTTTGATTTTTATCCCGTAATCCCTCTCTTTAACCTCCCCTATTTCCCCATAGAAGATTCCCTCTTTCTCCAATAGCTCCTTAACTTTCCCCTTGTTTTGTGGTGGAACAGTGAAAAGGAGGGCACCCGAGGCGAGCAATCCGAGAGGATTGAGGGAAAGCCTTTCGCAAATCAACCTGCATTCAGGGAGAATGGGAATGGATTCCTCATATATAAGGGCACCCTTCTCATTTGCCCTGCATAGCTCATAGATAGCAGAGGAAAGCCCACCCTCAGTGGGGTCATGCATTGAGGAAACATAATCCCTCAAAAGCAGCGCTTCCTTCACGACTGCTATGCCGGGCTCAAATATCATTCGCTTTGCCCTCTCAATTGTTTCCTCTTTTATACCTAGGGAAAGAAGCTGGGGAGCATATTCCCTCGCTAATAAAGCTGTTCCCTCTATCGCTATTCCCTTCGTTATATATATCAAATCTCCCTCCTTCGCTGACGGCGTCACGACTTTTTCCGCCTCCCCTAACATCGTCCCTATAGCTATCGGTCTATCTAATCCGGGGGTTACCTCGCTATGCCCTCCTATCACCTTAATGGAAAATAGCCTGCAGGCATCTTCCACCTGCTTCATAATCTCAATGGGGAGTGAGGGAGGGGAATAAGGTGGGAGGAGAAGGGTGATGAGGAGATAGCGAGGAATAGCTCCCATAACCGAGATATCGTTGGCATTCACCATCACAGCATACCAGCCGAGTAGCTCGCTTGCGAAAGTGATGGGGTCGCTTGCCGCAACGAGAAGCCTCCCATTCCATCTTACAACAGCCGCATCCTCCCCTACTCGTGGACCTACGATTATCCGTTCATCATCTAAGTCAAGCAATCCGATTATCTCTTCAAGCAAGTCAAGGGGGATTTTCCCACATTTAAGCCCTTCCTCGCGCAAGTTATCACCTCTGGAGGGCTTTGCCTTCCGTGGAAATGGCGGGTGCGTAGGCTATTCTCACTCTATGCATCTCTTTTATATTGCTCGCTCCACAGGAGCTCATTGATAGCCTAAGGGCACCCACGAGGTTCATCGTTCCGTCATCCCTCTTCGCCTCGCCGAGAAGTATCTCCTTGAGCGTTCCCAAAATGCCAACATAAATCCTCGTTCCCCTTGGAAGTAAGGGATGAAAGGAAGCCATTCCCCAGTGATACCCTTTCCCTGGGGCTTCTTCCGCTGAGGCTATGGGTGAGCCAATCATAACCGCATCCGCACCGCAAGCTATCGCCTTCGCGATATCTCCTCCCCTCCTCATACCACCATCCGCTATAACGGGAACATATCTACCCGTTCTCTTATAATAATCGTCCCTCGCCGCAGCGGCATCCGCAATCGCGGTCACCTGAGGAACACCTATGCCGAGAACCTGCCGAGTTGTGCAAGCTGCTCCCGGACCAACTCCCACTAAAACCGCAGCTGCTCCTGCCTCCATTAGCTCAAGCGCCCCCTCGTAAGTAACGCAATTGCCTATTATCACGGGAATGGGCGATTTCTCGCAGAAGGAAGCAATGTCAAGGCTCCATTTTGATGATTTATGCCGGACCGTAGTGAGAGTGGATTGTAGCACGAAGATATCAAGACCAGCGGAAAGACATATTGGGAAGAACCTCTCCGCATTGGCAGGGGTAGAGGAAACGGCGGAGATAACTCCCTCCTTCTTTATCTCCTTTATCCTTTTCTCTATCAAATGCTCCTTAATCGGCTCCCGGTAAACCTCCTTTAGCACCTCTATTACCTTTTCTTTCGGTGCGGAGATGATTCTCTCTATCGCTTCTTGAGGATTCTCGTATCGTGTTTGCACCCCTTCCAAATTAAGCACCGCGAGTCCTCCCAATTTGCCAAGGAGGGAGCAGATTCGCACATCAACCGCCCCATCCATAGCCGAGGCGAGAATGGGAATGGAAAAGCGAAAATCGCCCAGCTGGAAGCTCACATCAACCTCATCAGGGTCAACTGTTTCCTCAGATGGGATAAGGGAAATTTCATCAAAACCGAAAGTCCAGTAAGCTTTGCGATTTCTTCCTATCTCTATTTCCACGGGGAAAACCTCCTTTCGTATATTAGAAAAGATTAACCCAATGTCCGCTCAATGTCAAGCAAATGTATAATTTCATAACATATTAGACTCAATTAAAAGGTGATAAGAATTCTCGCAGAGTTCTGTGAAACCTTAGCACTAAATTATACCCGGTGCCTTTTAGCCACACCAAAAGCTTCCCTTGTAGCCTCAGCTCCATACTTCTCAAAGAACTCTAATATCTTTAACTTCTCCTTCCTCATAACTTCTCATTTAACTTTTTAATTCAAAACAATCAATTACTTGCTTTTATCCTTATCTAATGATTCCAATATCTTTTTGAAATTTTTCAGTGATTGTATAATTCCCTAA
>JBMFMH010000013.1:0-16393 GCA_049970775.1 bacterium
AGGAGATAATAGCCTAAAGTTAGGTTTTTCTCATTGTTGAATTTCTATTTGATTTTCCTTGCGGCTATTTATCTTCAATAACAACATATTCCATTCCTTTAGATAGCGCCAACCGATATCCGCTTCATCCAGCTTCTCCACTCTCGGGACATTAATGCGGTTTATCAGCACTTGTTTTGGTGGTTTTATTCCTGAAAATGTAAGAAAAGCGTTTTGAAGGTCGCCTTTCTTGGTGTTGACGATGATTCTCTGTTGAGAATATCGTGCGCTGAACCTCACACCGCTTGCGATATAGCAATTTCCTTTAGGAGTAGAGATTACCCTGAAATGTATATCAAGAGGGTCGCCCGTTAGCCAGAAAAGATTGCGAAGGATTAGGATAGGGGAAAGCCAGGGGGCGGCGGGCTTATTTGGGATGAGCTCAAATGAATCGGGATATAATCCTTTGTATTCTCCCTCTGTTGCTTGTTGCTCCATAGCGGATTGAAGAATGAGGTCGGCTACCTCTTTCCAAGGGAAGGAATCATCGTATTGAGACAAAAGGCGAAGGGAATGAGCATAGGCGAGACCGTTCCATTGCACCGGTCGGGCAAACCAGGGAAGCACATAGAAAGTTGCACCGAAAATAGGTATCGTAGCGCCCAACATAACCACGCTTCTTTCCCATGATTTCCAAAGATAAACGAAAGGTATGCCTGCCATTGCTATTTCCCTAGCCCTTTCTAAATAGTGCTTTTCCTTCGTTAGCTCATAACCATATAGGTAAGGGGGGATAGCAACAGCAGAGGCATAGATATCAGGAGCGTGGAGAGGGCATTCCCAAGTCTGAGCCCCAGCGGGAATATAAAATCTATCCATAAACTGAAGCGCTTTTAATCCGCTCCTCTTGGCTTCCTCGTCACCGGAAAGCAAAGCCCAACGGAGGATTGTAGTGGCGGGTGGAGCGCATATCCCAATTTCTGTCTCTCCTTCTTTCCCTAGGCTTTTCCTCCTCTCGTCTGGTTGAAAGACCCAAGAGCCATCCTCCTTTTGGGATTTCATCGTTTCCCTTGCCGAATTTTCCGCAATCCTTAGCGCTTCTTCCAATTCGCCGAGCCTATAGGCAACTTCAAGTGAGTTTTTGGGATTTGCGGGTTTAAGCGTCCTCCTTGCTAAGGATAGCGCCTTTTCCCTAATCGCTTGGTTTTTGATGTAGTTCGCCATTTTCATAAGGGCAAAGGAAACATTTACATCCAACTGATGAGGAACACCGGTCCAGGGTAGCCAGCCGAAGGCTTTCTCGTCCCAAATCACATCTGTATAACAAATAGCGCAAAGCTCCATTTCCTCCTCCAAAGAACGAGGAAGCTTTGGCTTAGCCAAACCGAAGGCTTTTTTCCATTCCTTTATTGAAGAAAGGACATCCTCACCATCGGTTATTGATATCCGACAGGTTATCGTTAGGGGTTGTCCTGCTTTAGCAGGGTAGGGAGGAAGGGCATATAGATGGTTCTCCTGCACCCAATTCGGTATTGAAGGGATGAAGAGGCTCAAGAGATGATTTTCCCCTTCCTCTATGAAATTTGGTGAGGCGAATAAAGCGGAAGGGAGGGAATCCGAACCGTTCCATTTCTGATTCTCATCCCAAAGAAGGGAAAGAGTGCAGTTTTGCAGGGATATCGCTTGCAGAGGGATGGTGATTTTGTAGGGATGGGGTGCCCAACGGTCTGAAGCGGGTGGGTTGACATCCCTTGTGGATGAGGACCTTTCGTTCCCCTTCAAGAATTCCAAGCCGGGGAAAAGGGCGTATTTCTTGCTTTTACCACTGCTTCTCTCACCCACATAGATACGGGGAAAATAAAGGGAGGATAACGAGGCATCCGTTTTAGGAATGCATTTTAAGGAGAGCACGAATTGTTGGGTTGAGAAATCGGCTCTATAACGAACTTCGTAATCCCATTGAGTGCCACATTCAACCTCGCCACGAAACACGATTTCGCTTTTATATCGGGAAAAATCTTCTGTAAAAATTTCCCTTGACCTGTCATTGCTTCTCAGGGAGAATAGGGAAGGTATTATAGCCACATTTTCCCACTTCCCTTTTGTTTTGTGCTGAATAATCACCGTTCCATAACCCAGGGGAGTGTGAGGGAAGAAAAGACGGGAATTAGCAAGCTCTAACGATAAACCTCTTTCGGGAAAACCATCTAAAACTACGAGGGAAAAATCCTCCGAAACTTTTATTTCACCCGCCTGTGCGGTTATCTTTCCCTTGAGCAAGCCGAATTTCCTAAGAGGGGGGAACTCAAAATTAAGCTTTCTTTCCTCTCCCGTTTTCAGGGAATCAAGATGGATTTGCTGTTTCTCCTCATCAAGTTCTAAAAAAATGAAGCCTTCCTCTGATTCTTTTCTTCCTACATTCCTTATGGTTAAATTAAATCTTGGCTTTTCACCTACTAAGTAAAGAGGTCTTGGGGTAGTGAAAGTGAGGAGCAATTTTGGAGCGAGCTGATAAGGGGCTGGTATCAGGGTCAGGTTATCTATGAGGAAATCCCCTGCTCCTGGAATACCGCTCTCGTTTATTCTCGCCCCAATGAGAATGCTTACGACATTGTTGAATTCTAAATAGTCAAAATCTATAATCCCCTCGTGCCACTTACCATCACCTATGTGAGATTTTGGGATGATATAACTTTTTCTCCCAGGGGAGGTTTCCCTTCCGTTTTTGTCCAAAGGTATTACGAAAACAGCCAAATTATCTGTTCCCTCTGAGGCAATCGCTTTATAATGGAATATCAACCTTCCTTTTAAAACGGGCATTGAGCTTGAATTAAGCACAGCAATTCCCCTATCTAATGTCCTTAGCTCCAAGGCGTATTTACCATCAAATGCTTGTGAGGATAGCTCAACGAAGACATCTTTTCCCAATTGCCCTTTAAGGGCAGACCTTGACCATCCCGTTGGAAAATCTGCGGATATTTCCTCAAAATTTCCGTTTGGAGGTAAATCGGCGGAAAGGGAGAAGACAAAGGGGAAGAGAAGAAGCAAAGACAACCAGGTGATGTTCATTTTCATCCCTCCTTATCTCCGTATATCACTACGAACGAACCCTCTCCGTAGCCCTCTTTGGGCATTTCTATCTCCCGGAGGCTACGAATTTCACTGAAAAGGGTTTGAATCGCTTGAATATTATGGAAATTAAATTTTTCAAGAAGCTGAATTATCTCCTCAGGCGAGTAGAATTTAGCAACGCTATAGAATTTGCTCTTCGCTTTCCTTTCCTGATAAAACCTCCCCAATTTGCTGTTCTTATCTATTATCCCGATTATCAGTCTCCCATTTGGTTTGAGAACCCTTTTAGCTTCCCCAATGACCTTTTCCGGGTCTTCAACAAAACAAATGGTGAAAGCGAGGAGCAGAAAATCAAACTCATTTTCTGGAAAAGGCAGGTTTTCCCCTCTTCCTAAAATTCCCTCTATGCCCCTTTCCCTTGCTATTTCCAACATCCTCTCGGAGGGGTCTATCCCGATTTTTATTCCCAAAGGAGCAGCGAATCTCCCCGTTCCCACTCCCACCTCCAAGCCTTTCCCTTCTCTGGGAATAGCGAGTTTCAAAGCCTCTAACTCGCTAAGGTAAGCGTATTTATTTTTTTCAAACCAGTCATCGTATTCTTGGCTGAAAAGCTCAAACGGGTTATCTTGCATACTTTTCAATTATAACGAAATCTTTTTGAGGAAGAAAAGGAAAATCAAGAGCAATGAAAAGAAGAGGGAGCGAAGCTCCTTATTCTCTTTTACCCTTGACCATTTAAAACCGCAGTTTTCCTTAATACTGCTCCTTTTCTTAAAGGAAGGGAAGAAACAAGGCACAGAGAGCTTATATCTTTCGTATTCTTCGCCGAACCTCTTTTCCAAAAAATCTTCTTCTCCTTTGATTGTTGGAACATAAATCAAGGCAAAAAGAAAGAGGAATATCGGGATGATGATTAAGGGGAAACCTGAGAGAAAGCAAATGCCCAGTCCGATGATAAAACTGCCGAGATATAGAGGATTGCGGGTATAAGCATAGGGACCGCTTGTTGTTAGAAACTCGTTCTTCTGAATGAACCCTGCGGAAACGAGCCGAATCATTTCTCCCAGGAGAACGAGCCCTGAGCCAATTGTTAAATAGAGGATGGTTGGTTTTCCTATAACGAGGCAGGCGAGAGGGAAAAGGAGATGGAAAAGGGTTCTTTTCTCAGCGAGCCAGCTTAGAATCCTCATTTTCCTAACACCATTCCCTTGATTAGTTTCGCGGTCTGCAAAAACATTCCCTTTCCGCCTAATTTAGCCTTTATCTCTCGGAAAAGCTCCATCTGTCTGTTGCGCTCCTCTTCGTTGAGGATGAGATTGCAAGTTAAATTTGCCAATAGGGAAGGATTAGCTTGTTCTTGAATAAGCTCGGGTATTTCTTTTCTTTCCAAGATGATATTTGGGAGGGAGATATAGGGGAGTTTCATTCGTCGTAGCTTATATTCAATTTTCGTGAGGAAGGAGCCTTTGTAAACGACGATAAAGGGTGTTTCAAGGATGGCTGATTCAAGGGTTGCGGTGCCAGAGGTGATAATGAGAGCGTTGGAGGCGTTTATAACCGACCAGGATTGTCCGGGTCTCAGATGAACGATGTTCTCGTCGCTCTTTAGCAGCTTATCCGAGATTGTCCACCCTTTGGGCAGGATTTTTTTAAGGAAAGCGAGCGAGCTTTCCGGTGGGGCGAGGACGAATTGGGCTTCAGGAATTGTTCTTTTGATGAGGGGAACGGTTTGAAGCAGGGTAGGGAGCACATAACGGATTTCCTGTAAGCGACTGCCGGGAAGAAGCCCGACTGTAGGTGCTTCTTCCAAGCCCAATCTTGTTCTTGCTTTTTCCTTTGCTTCTTTCTCTAAAATGTCCAGTAGAGGGTGTCCAAAGAAGTAGGCTTCTATTCCCTTTTCCTCCAATGCTTCTTTATTCCAAGGAAATATGCAGATTACTTTATCGGCGGATTGCCTCAGCAATGCGACATTTTCTCCCACTCTTCTTCTCCAAGAGCCCGGTGGGATGAAATAAAGGGTTTGAATGCCCCTTCTTTTAGCCCATCTGCCCAGCCGCAGATTGAAGGCGCCAAAATCTATAAGAATGAGAAGATGGGGAGGATTTTCCGAGAGGAAATTTTTAATCTTCCAGAAGGCATAGATAAAAAAGGGTAAGACCTTGAGTGACTCAACGATTCCGATAGCCCCCTTCTGGGCGGAATGAATAAGAAGCGTTATACCCGCTTTTCTCATATGTTCCCCACCCATCCCCCAAAAGCTCGCTTGGGGGATTTCCTCTTTTATCGCTTTTGCCAAATAAGATGCATAAAGGTCGCCCGAGGTCTCCCCCGTTGAGAGGAAAATTCTAACCTCTTCTCGCAAGGTGCTCAAGTTGCCTTCCCGCTCTGCTTCTTCTCATAGCTTCAACGAATTCAAGAAGCCTCCGCAATTCCTCGCTTTTCTCTGGTATTTCCTCTTCCACCTTTTTAATCCCCTTGCTCAGGGGCAGTTTTGAATGGAATAGGATTAGGCAAGCTTTTTTAATCTGATTTCTTACCGAGAGGGGGATTCCCGCTCTCCTCATACCAACCTTATTTGGACCAGCTACCCTTGCCGGTCTTCCATCCACTATCAAATAAGGGGGGACATCCTGGACAACCTTTGAATAGCCGCCTACCATTGCCAGGCAACCGACACGCACCCATTGATGAACGCCCACTATCCCTCCGAAAACTGCTCCATCTTCAATAACGACATGCCCGCTTATGCCCACATAATTCGCCATCGTTACATTGTTCCCCACCTTGCAATTATGACCTATATGACTATATGCCATCAAAAGATTGTTTGAACCTATCTCGGTGCATCCTTCGGCAAGGGCACGATGAATGGTTACGAACTCCCTTATGATGTTATTATCCCCTATGATGACGGATGTTTTCTCTCCTCTATAGCGCGAATCCTGTGGTGGGGCACCGATTACCGCTCCCGGGAATATCTGACAATTTTTCCCTATGGTCACATTCTCCATTATTATGGCGTGGGTATGGATTTTAGTTCCTTCCCCAATCCTCACATTCGGTCCGATATAAGCGTAGGCTTCTACTATTACCCCCGGCTCCAAAATCGCCGAGGGGTGAATAACCGCCGTGGGGTGGACGAGAGTATTAAGCTCCATCTTTCTTCACCTACCTGCTTTCCCTTTGAGCTCCTTCAACAGCCTCATAGGGTTCCTCTCTCTCCACAAGCATAAAGAGAAACTCGGCCTCCGCGACAAGCTTCTTGTCAACTTTGGCTATCGCCTTCACTTTACCAGCGCTTCCCTTCGTCTTTAAAATCTCCACTTCCATTATCAGGGTATCGCCTGGATGAACGGGATTGCGAAAGCGAACCTTATCCATACCACCAAAGTAAGCGAGCTTGCCCTGGTTTCCCGTCATAGAGAGAAGAAGAACGCCGCCAACCTGTGCCATTGCCTCTAAGATGAGCACACCTGGCATAATCGGTTGCCCGGGGAAATGTCCCTGGAAGAAAGGCTCGTTAATGGTTACATTTTTCAATCCGACAGCTTTTCTGCCTGGTTCAATTTCAAGGATGCGGTCAACGAGAAGGAAAGGATACCTGTGGGGGAGAATCTTCAAAATGTCGTTAATTCTTATCACTGGTTTTTTCCACCTCCTGTTATTGTTTGCGCTATTCGCTTAACTAATTCAAGGTGAAGGGAATGGCTCGCTTTAATAGCGATTAAATGGCAGTTAAGACGCCTGCCTAAAAGGGAAAGGTCTCCGATTAAGTCAAGTATTTTGTGTCTAACCAACTCATCTTCAAATCGGAGAGGAATTGCTGGTCCGTCATTTGTTATTAAAATGGCATTTTCCAGCGAACCTCCTAAGGCGCAACCATTACGAAGGAGTTCCTCAACTTCGTGTTCAAATCCAAATGTTCTCGCTGGCGCTATCTCCTTCTCAAACACCTCTTCATCTATTAGAAAGGAAGCGGTCTGCTCACTTGCATAGGAATGGTTGAAATCTATTAGGTAAGTTATCCTGAGCCTTGGCGCTGGCAAAGCTATGATATGGGCTTCTCCGTTCCTCACCCATATCCTTTCTCTTAGATTTATTATGTTTTTCTCCGCTTCTTGCTCAACAAAACCCGCTTCCTTGAGGCGTTCTACGAAGGGGGCGGAACTGCCATCAAGAGCGGGAATCTCCTCTCCCTCCACTTCTATAATGGCGTTGTCAACACCCATTCCCCAAAGTGCGGCGAGGAGGTGCTCAACGGTATAGATAACGATGCCGTTTTTCTCTAAGGAGGTTCGGCGCTGTGCAGTGAAGATATTATCTATAGATGCTTGAATCGGCAAGGAAGGGTCAACATCTATGCGACGAAAAAATATCCCACTATTGGCTTCACACGGCTTAATCACGACCTTGGCAAATTTACCCGTGTGTAAGCCTTTCCCCTCTACCTCTATTGGTTTAGCGATTGTCCTCTGACGCATTCCCTTTAAAAGCCGAGCTTCAGATAAACAGCAGCACCTAAATTCCCCTTTAAAGTGAAGACCTCCAATTCCGTTAAGGGGAATATCTGAGCCCCGAAGCCGAAGTTGACTTTCTTGTTTGCATATTCAGCCATTAACCTGCTTTTTGAGGAAAGGGGAAGAACAACGCCGGCGAATACACCGTCCAATACCTTTCCCGAAGCTATTCCCGCGCTCACCTGGGGTGCACCGAAAGGAAGCCCTGCGGTATTCGTAGCTACTTTTGCAAGAGGGATTGTCTTAGTGGCAACCGCATAGACGGAATTTCCTATCTCATCGGTCAAGTCAACGATGCCTACCGCTATGCCAGGCAATGCGAGCCCTTCAGGGAGGAGGGTTATTTTACCGTTTAAAAGCGTATGTGATGTTGAGTTGCTAACACGGGCTGCCGATAGCTCCCAATTAGACATCAAACCTACGCATCCACCAGCTGTATGCAAATCCTTGGAACTGCTTCCGATAAGGGCGACTCCCGCCATCTTTAAGCTCTCAGCCGTTGGAGCGGTAATCAAGCCTGAGTAGCCATAAATAGTTGGCTGAGCGCCAAAAGACAGAGCTAATGCTAAGAGCAACACCGAGAAAAGAAAGAACCTGTTCATTTATCAACTCCTCCTTCTTTTATTTTTTTCTCTATTTCCTCCAATCTCTCTACTATTTGGGGTAGACGCTGAAGAAGGGCAAGAACTCTCATCTGCTGGCTATGGGGACGAGCGGGATAGCCAGAATAAACGCTATCTGGAGGGACATTCCCGATTACACCAGCTTGCGCCGCAATCGTGGCATTGTCCCCTATCTCTATATGGTCAGCTATTCCCGCTTGCCCCGCAAGGGTTACATTCTTCCCTATCTTAACGCTCCCCGATATCCCTACTTGGGCAACTATTATGCTGTTTTCTCCTATTTCTACATTATGGGCGATTTGCACCAAATTGTCTATCTTGGTCCCTCTTCCTATCCTCGTTTCCCCCATTGTTGCTCTATCTATCGTCGTATTAGCACCTATCTCAACATTTTCCTCTATCACAACCTTGCCGATATGGGGAATTTTAAGATGTTCCCCATCCACCTTTACATAACCGAAACCATCAGCTCCTATAACCGCCCCTGAATGGATTATACAATTATCTCCTATCTCTACATAGTCGTAAATAGCCACCCGAGAATAGATTAACACATTCTTGCCCAATCGGCAATTTTCCCCGATATAGGTGAGAGGGTAGATTATTGCTCCATCCCCTATCACCGTATCAGTTCCTATGTAGCAATATGCTCCAATGGAGATACCTTCTCCTAATTTTACCCCTTCCTCAATGATAGCTGTGGGATGGATGCCCGGAGCCGGCTTTCTCCTATGTGAGAAAAGCTCTAACGCCTTTATCATAGCGAGGCGAGGATTAGCGACATATATGGCGCTCTTCTTAGTTTCCCACCCCTCCTTCAATATCAAAGCGGAGGCAGCGCTTTTTTCCGCAAGAGAAAGAAGCTTCTCCTCCTCAACGAAGGCGATGTCTCCCTCTCTCGCCTTATCCAGAGGAGAAATCCGATGCAGGACAAGATGAGGGTCACCTTTAACCTTTCCCCCGATATGCTTTGCTACTTCCCTTAGGGTAAAGGGCATCTCTTCTTCACCTCTTTAAGGATTTTTTCATAACCATCAAGCCGGCTTAGAGTCTGTCGCTTGGTCTTGTCCACCTGCTGGGTGAATGAAGCGATTTTATTTTTTAATTCTCCTTCCAGCTTTTCAGATGGAGGGGGTAAGTAGGTAAGGGAAGAAGATTTCCACCAAGGGGAAATGGGTGATGGAGGTGGCGGAAAGGAAAGGATTATCTCCTCTTTTTTAGGAGGAGATTCCTTCGTTGGAGGGAGGGTTATCCATTCAGACAAAAGAGATTGCCACATAGAGGATAATTGGGATTCTAAATCTCTCGCAAGTGCTGGCTTCTTTTCCAATTGAGCGAGAACGATTTTTAGGCGTAGCGAGAGAAGGGTTGAGGAACCATTCTCCTTCTGCCACTCCTTGACCTTTTGTGGGAGAGTCTCGTATTCTCTTTCTTTAATTTCTTCTGGTATTTCCTTTTTCCCTTTCAACTTCGCTTCTATATCTCTCAATTGCGTGATAAACAACTTATAGCTTTCCTCTCTTTCATTATTTATTTTTTCCCATAAACTATCATAAAGTAGCTCCTCTTGTGCTAGGGCGAAGGAAGCTGCAGTGAAAAGGACGAGAAAAAAGGACTTACTTTTTGAGCACTTGGAGGACCTTATCAGTGATATCAACTCCTCCATAGAGAACAACTTGATTGGAGAGGACGAGGGAAAGCTTGTTTGCTTTTGCTACCTGTTCAACTGCTTTCCTTATGGCTTGGTCTATGTAAGGTCCTAAATCCTCGTTCGCCTGAACATTTATGCCCAACTTCTGGAGGCGGGCTCTTATATCGTTTTCCAACTGGGAAAGAATCTCCTGTCTTTTTTGGCTTATCTGGTTGTTATATTCCTGATAGATAGCATCTATGTCCTTTGAAGCGCTCTGCCTCAGGTTTTGTAGCTCGGTCAATCTCTGCTTTTGAGCATCAGTTAGGTTCTGCTGATTCTCCAAGCTTTGTAATTCCTTTTGGCGGTCGCTTGCGAGGGTCTCCAATTCCTGCAATCTTTTCTTCTCGCTATCGCTCAGACTGGGTTTAGAGAGAAGCTGTTTTAATTCCTCTCTTTCCTGTGAAGTGAGCATAAAGTTGCTCGTGTGTTTGTTTATAACCTCCTGAAGACTATTCACATAATCCTGCAGTTGCTTTTGCGCTTGGTCTGCTTTGGTGAATTCGTTAAGCACCTTTTGAACATCTACATAACCTATTTCCTCGGCACGAGCGTGCGGAAGCAATAACATAAGGCAGAGCAGAGCAGCGCTGGTGAAAAGCTTCTTCATTTTCTTCACCTGTCCTTTCACTTAATTGTTTTTAAAATTTTAGCATCAATTTAATTAGATAGCAAGGGGGTAAAATTGTTACTCTTCCCTCCCCGGGGTGGGAAGGTTCAAGCGTCTTATTAAATAGCGGAAGAGAATATAATAAATTATGAAATAGGCGACACCCATAACTAAGAGCAGCCAGGCTTTATGAGAAAGCCCCAAGTTTAGGAAGAAATCTATCAATCCGGCGGAGAAGCTGAAGCCGCTCTTCGCCCCCAATAGGTTGGCAACTACAAGGGAGGTGCCGGTGAGGAAGGCATGGACGAGGAAGAGCTGGGGAGCGAGAAACATAAAGGAGAACTCCACTGGTTCCGTTACGCCGGTAATAATTGAGGTGAGGGCAGAGGATAGCAAAATTCCCCCTACCAACTGTTTCTTTTCCGGCTTTGCCTCCTGATACATAGCGAGGCAAACGGCGGGTAGAGCGAATAGCATAATGGGATAAAATCCCGCCATAAAACCGCCTGCTGTTGGGTCGCCTGCAAAGAAGCGTCCCATATCGCCGTGATATACCTTCCCACCTACTTCATAGCTTCCAAATGTGAACCAAACCAAGCTGTTTATGATGTGATGGAGCCCAAAGGGAATAAGCAACCTGTTCATCGTTCCATAAATAAATAGCCCAACTCCACCGGATTTTACCATCCATTCCCCGAACCTGCTTATGAGGTCTTGAATGGGAAGCCATATATAACCACAAATTAAAGCTAAGAAAAGAGCGGCGAAGGCGGATATCAGGGGAGGGAAACGCCTGCCACCGAAGAAGGCAAGGAAAGGCGGTAGTTTAACCTTGTGAAATCTTTCATACAAATAGGCGGAGAGAAGCCCGACAAGGATGCCACCTAAAACCCCCATATCTAATTTTTCGTTTATCTGCTTGAGGGTAGCGGAGAAAACAAGGTAACCAACAAGGGAGGAAAGCCCAGCTATCCCCGCCTCGGAGGTGAAACCAATCGCTACACCCACAGCGAAGAGAAAGGGAAGGGAATCAAAAATCGCTTTCCCCGCTTGATTCATTATCGGTATATTAAAAATGTCCTTTGCCCCAAGGCGTAGAAGGAGAGCGGCCGCGGGGAGAACGGCGATGGGCACGAGGAGCGATGTCCCTATCCTTTGAAGCAAAGCAAGAAGACGAGAGAGCATATCCTTCGCCTCGCTTTCTAATCTTTAATGAGAAGATGCTTTAATCCTGTTAAGAGCTTCTTTGGCTCTTGCATTGTCAGGAGAGATGTTCAGGATTCGTTCATAAATGGATTTCGCCTTATCCTTTTCGCCCTTTTCTTCATAGGCACCAGCTAAAGCGAAGAGGATTTCCAAATCCTTTTGATTTTCCTGAGAATATTTCTCCAGAGTGTTTATCGCTTCATCTAACTTCCCTGCCTTTTTCAAGGCGGAAACAAGCCTCAATTTGTAATTTGTTTGCTGAGGATAGAGCTCAACGAGTTTCTTATATGCTTCAATTTCCTTAGCTGTATCTCCTTTCGCCTCCCAAGCTAAGGCAAGATACTCCCAAGCTATTCCGTCATTTTTTCTCCTCTCCACCAAACCCTGAAACACCTCAATTGCCTTCCCCAAATTTTGCCCCTGCTGGAAATTGTTCTGGGACAAAAGCCTTCCTAATTCCTCCTCAATTGCTTCGCTATTTTCCTTTCTCACCATATCTATGAGAAAGGAGATACAATCATCAAGATAATTTGCGCTCCTTGAAAGGTTGACGAAAGCCCTCAGGGCAGAGGTGTTCTTCGGTTGCTTAGAGATGATTCCCTTAAGGAAATACAAGGTAGGAAGAATCTGTTTGGTTCTTAGGGAGAAGGATACGAGGTTTGAATAAGCCTCGTCATTCTGGGGATTCGCCCAAATGAAATCCCTATAGAGGGAAAGCGCCTGGGATGTTTTTCCCTGTTTTTCAAGCAATGTGGCGAGTCTATTCAGAGCCCAAAGGTTTTGTGGTTCCAACTTTCTCATATTCTCATAAATTTTTATCGCTTCCTCATACTTCCCCTTTTTCTCCAAAGCTTGCGCATATCTCGTTAAAACAGGGACATCCTTTGGAAATCGTTCCACTAACTTTTTCGCTTCCTCCAATGCCTCCTTTTCTTTCCCCATCTTTTCCAACAAGCGTGGAATATTGAGAAGGTAGAAGGAACTTACTGGGAGCTTCTCCATCTCCCGATAACATTTCAAAGCTCCCTCGTTATCGTTGTTCTTTTCCAAAAGAAGCGCTTTACGATAGAGTAGCTCTGTATTATCAGGTGCTATTTTAAGGGCTGAATCATACTCTGCGAGGGCGAGTTGGGTCTTCCCCTCTTCCTCGTAAATTCCCGCAATGGAAAGATAGGGTTGGATTGAGCTCTTGTCTATTTCCTTCGCCTTCTGATATTTTTCAATAGCAGCCTCTTTTTTGCCCTCTTCCTCTAAAAGCTTTCCCATCTCAAGATAAGGGGAGATATCCTTTGGATGCTTTTGGGCATAATCCTCATATTCTTTAATTGCCCCCTCTTTATCCCCTTTTTCAATAAGAACATCAGCTATAGCCTTGCAAAGGGCGAAATTGTCGGGTGCTAATGTTTGTGCTTTTCTATACTCCGCAATTGCATCCTCGTATTTCTTCTCCCTTTCAAAGATGGAAGCTATCCTCATATAAGCTGTTATCTCTTTGGGGTTAGCTTTAAGGAGCTGGCGATAGCAGGAAATTGCTTCCTCGTTCTTATTTTGAAGTTCCAAGAGATAAGCCTTATCGTAGTAAAATTTCACCTCCTTAGGGAAAAGCTCTATTCCCTTTTCATAAATCCCTTCTGCTTCCTTCAATTTGCCCTGTTGGATTAAGCAGAAAGCGAGGTTTTCCATTGCTTGCTGATTTTTTGGGTCTAATTTCAAAGTTTCCTGGAAAATCTTTCCTGCCTCTGGGAATCTTCCTTGCTGGAAAAGGCACACGCCGAGATTGAACTTATAGATTGGATTGGAGGGCTCAAGTTGGTTCAATTGCTTCCAAATCGTTTCCGCTCCTTTTAAATCACCGCTCTCTTGTTTAGCTAATGCCAGATAAAATAGAAGCGATTTTTCCTTTGGCTGATGCTGAAGCGCCTTTTGTAGATAGGGAACAGCTTCTTTCGCCTTACCTTGCGAGAGCAAGACCTCACTGATGGCGAGATAAGGAGGGATATAATTTGGTTGGAGGGAAATCGCCTTTTTAAAATAATTTATTGCATTGGTAGTCTTTCCTTGTTGAAGCAGGACCAAGCCGAGATTGAAGGAAGGGATTGCGCTTTTGGGCATAAGCTTCTCCGCTTGTGTGAAACTTTCCTCTGCTTCCTTCCATTTTTTCTCCTCAGCGTAAACAACTCCTAAGTTGAGGTGAGCCTCCGCATTTTTCTTGTCAAGGGATATAGCCTTTTCCAGATTTTGTTTCGCTCTCTTCAAATCCTTAAGTTGGAGATAAAGAGAGCCGAGTTTTCCATATGCGAAGCTGTTCTTAGGGTCAAGGGAAATCGCTTTCTTAAAGCTTTCCTCTGCTTCCTTAATTTTTCCCTTGCTTAGATAAAGCAAGCCAAGGTTTATGTATACGGGAGCCGAGTTGGGTGCCAGCTTTAACAATTCTTGATATTTTTTGATTGCCAAATCAATCTTTCCCTGTTGGGCAAGAGTGAGCGCTTCCTGAAACAACGCTTTGGGGTTCCTTTGGGCAAGGGCGAGGAGAGAAAAAAGAAGGCAGAATAGGGATACTTTCCTCATCTTTCCTCTCCGTAAACCTCCTTTGGTTCAAAAACTTTTATCCCTTCTATTTCTAATTTATTCCCCCTTAGCACCCTGTGAAAGCAGCTTCTATAGCCGGTATGACAAACTGCGGGTGGTGCTTCAACTTTCAAGAGAATGGCATCGCCATCACAGTCAAGCCAAATTTCCTTTACTTTGAGAAAATTCCCCGATGTTTCGCCCTTTACCCAGAGTTTCTTTCTTGAACGGCTGTAAAAGCAAGCTATCTTTTCCTCAATCGTTCTTTTTAACGCTTCCTCATTCATATAAGCAACCATAAGGACTTCTCCCGTCCTCTCGTCTTGAACAATTGCCGGGATGAGACCTTTTTCATCAAATTTAATTTCCTTCAACCAATCCATTTAATCACTCTCCTTATATCAAGCGAACAGGAATGTTATTTGAAGCTAGATACTCCTTAATTTCCCTGACAGTGTAAAGGCGATAATGGACCATTGAGGCTATTAGCGCCGCATCGGCTTTCCCTTCGGTTAGGGCTTCCTCAATGTGTTGAAGATTTCCCGCTCCGCCCGAGGCGATAACGGGAATGGAAACCGCTTCAGAGACTCTCCTTGTCAGCTCAATATCATATCCCATTTGTGTGCCATCTCTATCAATGCTTGTAAGGAGAATTTCCCCTGCGCCAAGTTCCTCCACTCTTCTCGCCCATTCAACCGCATCTAATCCGGTGGGAGTTGTGCCACCTTTAATGTAAACCTCCCATTTATCCGGGGCAACGCGCTTTGCGTCAATTGCCACGACTATGCATTGAGCTCCGAAGGTTTCCGAGGCTTCCCTTATGAAATCGGGGTTCATAACAGCGGTGGTATTTATGGAGACTTTATCAGCACCGGCTTCAAGCAGTTTTCTTATCTCCTCAATCGTTCTAATTCCGCCGCCTATTGTGAAGGGAATGAAGACTTCCTCAGCGCATCTTTTTGCCAATTCTAACACCGTTTCTCTCTCCTCAATTGAGGCGGTTATATCAAGGAAGACGACCTCATCCGCGCCCTCCTTGTCATAAAAAGAGGCAAGCTCTACGGGGTCGCCGGCATCCCTGAGGTTTATAAAATGGGTTCCTTTAACGACCCTTCCATCTTTGACATCCAAGCAGGGAATTATTCGCTTCGCTAACACAAATTAAATTTTAACAACGAAGAGTAGTTAAGAAAAGTAATTTTAAAAACAATTTAAGATATTGACGAGCTTGTTATTTGACTGTATAATTTTTTAAAAATTAGATTTTACAATATCAAATAATAGGTTTTGAGAAGATGGAGGTGATTTAATTTGAGAGTTGATTAAAGGAGGGAGGAGCTCTCGCTTCCTGCTCCTTTCTCGCCGGAAAGACCGGAGAGATGTTAGGAAGCAAAAAAAAACAAAAAGGAGGTGTTAAGAAGTGTTGAAGAAAGAGAAGAAGGGATTTACATTGATAGAGCTGCTGGTGGTGATAGCGATTATCGCCATCCTGGCAGCTATCCTTTTCCCCGTTTTTAGTCGCGCGAGGGAAAAGGCAAGACAAACGGCGTGTCTGTCCAATATGAAGCAGATTGGGATGGCCCTTGCGATGTATGTTCAAGATTGGGATGAGACATTCCCTTTCCTCGGTTGTTTCGGATGTGGTTCGGGACCCGATGCAAATAACCCCCTCTGCACTCCGCAAGCAAAGATTTACCCTTATGTTAAGAACACCGGGGTTTATGATTGCCCTTCCGCTGATATGTATAAGCTGGTCGTTGTGGCTAATGGGTGCGCTCGTGCTGACCCCTCGGGTTGGGGCTGGCCATTCCCGCCGGAATTCTTGGGGACGAGCGTGGATATCGGTTGGAACGACCAGATGTATGCCTGCAAATTAGCGAGTATGCCTACTCCATCTGAAACAGTTGTATTTGCTGATTCTACTATTCCCTTTACTTGTGGCGGAACGAGGGTGGTATACGCAAACAGTTGTGCCGCTGCTTGCTTGCCTGACTGGAGCCCAGGGAGATACAGGAAATACACACGCCATTCAGAAGGGGAAAACCTTGTTTTTGCAGATGGTCATGTTAAATGGATGCATTTCTTAAAGATAGCTGACAACTGCGGAAAGCTTTTCTGGCCGAGGCGC
>JBMFMH010000013.1:16493-25682 GCA_049970775.1 bacterium
GATGCATTTCTTAAAGATAGCTGACAACTGCGGAAAGCTTTTCTGGCCGAGGCGCGACCACGATGATGTGACTTTCTGGTCTAAATGGGGTGGAGGACCAGCGGATTAGTTTGAGTTGAGAACCGGGGAGGAGGGAACGCTCCCTCCTTCCTTCAAAAAAGAACGGATACCCGTTTTCCCAGTGAGTTGCTAAGCAACTCACTGCAGGCTTGACTTGTTTTTAAATACTTCATAAAATTTTATAAATTTTAAAAAACGCTCAAAGGAGATGAGGCAAAAGTGCCTGAAAGCGTCTACCTTACGGGTATCCTGAATTGGGTATGGATATGCCTGGCTATCATTTTCTTCTTCTTTATCCTTCCATCCATCCGCATCATCGGTCCAACCGAAGTAGGGCTTGTTACAAAGAGATTCGGCTTCAAAAAGCTCTCTGAGGATAACCCCATCGCTTTCAATGGTGAAGCGGGATACCAAGCTGACCTTTTGATGCCAGGCTGGCGCTGGAAGTTCTGGGTCCTCTATAAAGTGGAGAAATTCCCCTGGGTGCAGGTGCCGGCGGGAGAAATCGGTGTTGTCATAGCCCAAGTGGGTGAACCCCTGCCCATTGGAGCAAAATCGGCGAGATATAAACCAGAGTTCGGTAATTTCACCGATTTGAGAAAATTCATTGAAAATGGTGGTCAAAAGGGCGTCCAGCGTCCCGTCCTTCCACCGGGAAGCTTGCTCCCCATTCATCCCATCGGTTTTTTGGTAATAACCAAGAACAAGGTCTATGGTCGTCCTATATCACCCGAGCTGAGGGCTATGGCTGAGAAGACGGGGGAACTTACTCCAGAGGCTTTTGGATTAACTCCCGAGCAGCTGGAGCTCGTCCGCATTGAACCTCAGCCTGTCGGTCCGGATGGCAAGATGGTTGATATGATAGGAATCGTAACTACCTTTGAGGGAGACCCTCTCCCTCCGGGCGACATAGCGAGCAGGCTGGGTGGGTTTTCCGATATTGAGGAATTGGAGAAGCGGGGAGCAGATGATTTGGAGATAATAGAAGCTTTATTAGGTAGCAAAAACAATCTGCATAATAATTATCAAGATTTTCAGGCTTTTCTTGACAATGGAGGGAGGATTGGACTTCAGCACGACCCGCTTCTTTACGGTGCGTATGCTTTGAATCCCTTTCTCGTGAGCGTGGAACTTGTTCCAATGTTAGTGGTTGAGCAAGGAGAGGTTGCAGTGATAAAGGCATATGTAGGGTTGCCGACGCAGGATATCTCTGGAACGGAGTTCAAATTCGGCAGTTTGGTGAGACCGGGACATAGAGGGATATGGAAGGAACCCCTCCGCACGGGAAAGTATGCGATTAACCCTCGTTGTTATCAGGCGGAGATAGTTCCCACTTATATTTTGACCCTCAACTGGGCGGAAGCCAGTTCAGAGGCGCATAAGTTGGATGTGAATTTAATGCCGATTGTTGCGAAAAGCAGGGAAGGTTTCGTTTTCCGAATAGACCTGCAGGTGCAGATACATATTCCCGATACTTTAGCACCTCGTGTTATCTCAATAGTGGGGACGATGAAGAACCTTGTGAGCGAGGTATTGCAGGCGGCGGTGGGCAATCATTTCCGTGACAAGCTGCAGAGTATGCCGGCGATAAAGTTTATAGAAACACGCCAGCAGGTTCAGCAGGAAGCTTTTGAATACATAAGGGATAAGCTGGCTGAGTATCAGGTGGAAACGAAGGGTGTGTACATTCAGGATGTGATACTGCCTGAAGCATTGGTGAAGGTGCTAACGGAAAGGGAAATCGCTAATCAGGAGATACAAACATATCAGAGGCAGAAGGAGGCGGAGGAGCAGAGGATAGCGATGGAGCAGGCTAAGGGGACAGCTGATATGCAGGCTAGCTTGGCAAGAGCGAGGGTTGGAGTGGAGATAGCGACTAATAACGCTCAGGCGAGGAAGGCTGAAGCGGAGGGAGAAGCGACTTATATAAGGGAGACGGGGGCAGCTAAAGGGGCGGAGGTTGAAGCGGTAGGTTTGGCAAGAGCTAAGGCTTACAAGGCGCAGGTTGAGGCATTGGGGCAGGTTCCCACAGCCATCGTCAACGCTATAAATGCGCTTGCGGAAAGCAAGGTTAAATTCGTTCCCGATATATTGGTAACGGGTGGCGGTTCAGCGATTGAGGGTTTAGCAGGAGCATTGATGCGATTTCTCTCCAAACAGGGGATAGAGGAAGAAAAGGAGGATAAAGAAGCAACCTCTTAGAGAGTGGTGCCGGGGCCCAGAGTCGAACTGGGGACGCCAGGATTTTCAGTCCTGCGCTCTACCTCCTGAGCTACCCCGGCGCCTGGCGGGGTCGACGGGACTTGAACCCGCGGCCTCTTGCTTGACAGGCAAGCGCGCTAACCGGACTGCGCCACGACCCCGCTGATTGGTGGTGGGCGAAGTAGGAGTTGAACCTACGACCTTCTCCTTGTAAGGGAGACGCTCTCCCGCCTGAGCTATTCGCCCAGCTTATTGGTGCCCCCAAGGGGATTTGAACCCCTGCCGCAGGCTTGAAAGGCCTGTATCCTAACCGGGCTAGATGATGGGGGCATCCTATGGTGAGCCGTGCAGGAGTCGAACCCGCGGCCCCCGGCTTAAAAGGCCGGTGCTCTACCACAGCTGAGCTAACGGCTCAATATAAGTATAAACAAGTTTATTTTTTTCGTCAAATAGAATGCCCTCTATCTTTTAATAAGCCTTGCTATCTCTTCCGCTATTTCTCGCCTCGCCCTTTCCAATCCCCTGGGATTCTTCTCGTAATCATTGATATCCCTTATGAATCTCTTGCATATCTCCTCACCTTTTTCCCTGCTCCCTGAGAGATTCTCCAATAGCCATAAATATTCATAATCCTCCATTCCCTCTCTTAAAATCTCCCATCTCACCGAATTCAAGGGACCATTTTCCCCAGGATAGATTATGCAACAATCTCCAGGTGGTAGCCCTCCCGGCTCCAAATCCTCAAATGGCTTATCAGACCAATAATTCAATCCCCAGTGCAGGAATCCCTGCGTCTTATAAAGCCAATTCATCCAGTGTAAAATCCTAACCTTCACGAGGGGATAATCCAAAAGCCTGTTAGGATATTTTTCCGTTGGAGCAAGGCAAGTGTAAAACCAAACCTCTTCCCTTTTTGGTCTGCTTTGGTAGAAAGCAAGGTCGTGATGAAAATAGTGAAGAATGGGAACCCATATATCAATGTAACCAACGACCTGGGTTGTCTGGTTAGCCTCTATTATTCTCAGCTTAGGAGCATAGCGACGCACATAGGAGGCGAATTGCTTATAGGATTCCGCATTTATGTCTATCGGCTCATCGGCGAGATGTTGCATATAAATCTTCAACCATCCCTTTTCCTCCAAGTGTTTCTGTAGAGCGGGAAGAAATTGGGAAAGGAACTCATCAGCTTCTTTTGATGAGACCTTCACCTCGGGCATCCATTTCGCCTTCCCGTTTTCCCAAACCGTATAACCGGAAAGAACGAAATCCCTCGCTTCCCAGGCACCTCCTTCCCTTCCGCCAAGATGCCCGCCCTCTATCCTGCCTATCACTCCTTCCTCCTTGAAGATTTCCACCCACTTATCAAAAAGGGAGAAATCAAAGGTTAACCTTCCATTTCGCCGTTCTATCCTCGTAAGAGATAAAACCGGAGTGATTATCACATTCTGCCTGTGCTCCGCCATATTCCTCGCATAATTTCTCAAGATGCGCCAGAAATCCTCGCTCCACATCTCTACATTGTGAAATTTCCCTATGTTCCAGGGGTTGAACCAATTCGTTAGCCATAGATGGCTTTTCGCTGGCAATTCAAAGGGGAAAACCTCCAAGGAAACATCTAAGGAGAAATCCCCCTGCGATGTTTTCAGCAAGACCTTTCCTTTGTATGTTCCCTCTTTCGTTCCCGCTGGAACGAAGAAGGTAAGCCAGATAGGTTGGGTTGTATTGGCGGGGACATCAAGGCTTCTTTGGGTTAGAAGGACATCGGGAACCTCGCAGGGAGCAAGGCGAACGAGCTCTTCCTTGGGAGTATTTGGGGTGTTGTTCTTAATGGGAACATAGGCGAGGAAATTGTAGCGGAAATTCGCCTTATCTATCTTTTCTTTACCCTTCAGTAGGTCAGTGAATTCAACAGCTATCACTTTGAATGGGGAATCGCTTCTTATCGCTATCTGGGCTGGTTCATATTCGTTTCCCGCACATTCAATCCTTATTGTCTTTCTCGGAACGATGGGCTGGGTATCCTTGAATACTTTCACTAAAGGGTCAACAACCCAATAGGAGATTGCCCCTTGGGAAATACCGCAGAGCGCCAGCAAAGAGGCGCCTACCATAAAGATTTTCAGCATTTTAAATCATCCTCCTTTCTCATTTCTCATTCTTCAATAAGGGGGACGAAGAGGCAGGGACCTGCCTCTCTTTTGGTTATCTTCCCCTCTTTCTTTTCAATAATCGTTAGGATTTGGGCGTAGTCATCTCCCAAGGGAAGAACGAGCCTTCCTCCCTCAGCAAGCTGCTCAATCAGGGCGGATGGAATTCTTTTCGCTGCTGCGGAAACCAAAATCGCGTCAAATGGAGCTTCCTCGGGAAGTCCCTTGGTGCCATCACCGACCACTATATGGGCATTAGTATAACCCAACCTGCGTAGCCGTTCCCTTGCCTGCTCTGCTAACTCGGGTATCCGTTCTATCCCCCACACCTCACGGCAAATCTCCGCTAATAAGGCAACGACATAGCCCGAGCCGGCTCCTACCTCCAGCACCTTCTCATCGCCACGCAGATGCATCTCCTGAAGCATAAGGGCAACCATATATGGTTGGGAGATAGTTTGTCCTTCCCCGATGGGCAATGGGTAGTCCTCATAGGCTAAATCTCTATAATTTGGAGGAACGAATTCCTCTCTTGGCACCTTAAGAAAAGCGGAAATGACCTTTTTATCGTAAATCCCCCTGCCAATCAGGTCCTGCTCTATCATCCTTTGTTTCGCAAGCGCTAATCTATTCTGTTGTGTATCTTCTCTATCCTTTTCCAAGGTTAAAGAGGGTTGGCTGTTTATCCCTTATCTCATCAAGAGAACCGAAGTAGGCGCCATTTATCGTTATGAAATGTTTTGCTCTTTTCGTTGCTGCGCCGAGCTTTTTCAAGGTTTCCAAGGATGTTATCCTTCCGCTTTTTCTTGCCTCCAATATCCTCCTTGCGGAAATTGGTCCAATTCCCGGAACCCTCAATAACTCCTCCAAACTTGCCTTGTTTATTTCCAAGGGAAACAAGTCCTTTCTCCCAAGGGCGGAGACTAATTTAGGGTCTTGATTGCGTGGCAAGTTGCCCTTCTCGTTAAAAGGAAGCTCTTCCAAGGAGAATTTATATTTTCTGAGGAGGAAATCGGCTTGATAGAGGCGATTTTCCCTTAGCTTAGGAGTAGGGGGAATATGTTCTAAAGGGGTTCCCGGAACGGGATAGAAGGCAGAGTAGTAGGCTCGCCGAAGGGAATACTGGGAGTAAAGCATATCAACGAAAGAGAGGATATCCCTATCGCTTTCACCAGCTGCACCGACGACAAACTGGGTAGTAAAACCAGCGGGAACCTCAATCCTTTGCGATAGCTTTCTCAGCCACTCCATCTTCTGCATAAAATCCTCCATAAACTTCTGCTTGGATAAGCGGGATAGGTGGAATTGGCTGGGGGCTTCAAAATTGATGGAGACCCTATCCGCTAACTGCATCGCCCTCTCAACGCTTTGCAAGTCCGCACCAGGGAGAATCTTCAAATGGATATAGCCTTTAAATCCTCTCCTTCTCACAATCTCCACTGTGTCAATCATCTTGGTCATTGAATAAAGGGGAGATTTTTCCACGGCTGAGGAGAGGAACAAACCTCTTACATAACCCTTCTCCAGGAGATAGAAGAAGAGGTTAGCCAATTCCTCTGGGGTATAAAAGGCGCGTGGGATATCCCTTCCAGCCCTTATTGGGCAGTATAGGCAATTGTTTTGGCAGCGAGAGGAGAGGAGGGTTTTGAAAAGGGGAATGCATTTGTTTCCGCCTTGAACCGCATAGTATATAGAGCGAAAGGCACGAGAGAAACTCCCCTGTTGGGAACACAAATCAAATTTCGCCGCTTCTCCCAGTAGATTTGCCTTCCTCAGAAGGTCCATAGGAAGTTTATCAGCGGACCTTTGAGCCTGGTGGGACCTCCTTCTCGGGCGAAACTATCACTACTCCCTGGGGAGAATCCACAGCTAAAATCATCCCTTCCGATATCAAGCCCCTGATTTTCGCGGGAGCAAGGTTTGCCACGAAGATGATGTTTTTCCCGATCAATTCGGCTGGCGCATAATATTGTGCTATAGCGGCTACTGTGCGTCTTTTGCCAAGTTCTCCCAGGTCCACTTCCATTTGATAAAGCTTCTCCGCCCCCTCTACAAGCTTACAAGAGATAATTTTCCCTACCCTTAAATCAACTTTCTTAAATTCATCAATGCTTATCTCTTCAGTGGAAATCTTAATCACCTCCTCCATACGAGGGAATATCGGCTTAGCCTGTTTAATTTTAACTCCTTTCTCTTTAGTTGTAAAGGCTCCCCATTTGGCATCCGCAAGGGAAGGGGAGGAGGAAAAGCCGAAATAAGAGAGGATTGTGGGAGAGGCTGAAGGAAGGAAGGGATATAGAAGGATAGCGGAGATTCTGAGAAGCTCAATAGCAGTTCCCAAAGAGCGACGAACCGCCGGCATATCTCCTTCCTTATAGAGGCGCCAGGGAGCGGTTTCGTCGAGGTGTTTGTTGGCTAAATCAAGCAAATGAAAGGCGGAGTTAATGGCGGAATGGAAGGAAAGCTTCTCCATTGCTTGACGATATTCCCCTACGGTATCTTCTACTTCCTGAGATAAGTCATCTCCCGGTTGGGGTAGCTCGCCCTGAAGATATTTCACGCCCATAGTGGTGAGACGGGTAAGTAGATTGCCCAAATTATTAGCCAAATCGGCGTTATAACAGGCTTTCAAAGAGGCATAGGAGAAATCGCCATCGGCACCGAAGGGGGTTGTGCGAAAAAGATAGAATCGGAGAGCGTCACGAGCGAAGGGTTCCTCACAGCCAGAAAAGCGCATAATTTCCCTAATCGCTGTAAGAGGGTGGACAACATTTCCTTTGCTTTTTGACATCTTTTCCCCGTTCACCGTCCAGAAGCCGTGTCCGAAAAGGAGGCGTGGAAGGGGGAGGTCAAGTGCCATAAGCATAGCTGGCCATAGGGTTGCGTGGAAGCGAACGAGAATGTCTTTCCCCATAACCTGCACATCGGGAGGCCAGATGGCGGAGAATTTTTCCTCATCCTGTAAGTATCCGGCAACGGTGAGATAATTTATCAAAGCATCCACCCAAACATATATCTGCAATTCCTCATCCTGAGGGAAAGGAATTCCCCAATCATTCCTTTTTCTCGTGATATAAAGGTCCCTTAACCCACTGAGGACGAAATTTAAGACCTCCCTTTGGCGGAAATCGGGAAGAACCCTTTCATCCTGAAGGAAGGGAAGGAGGGATTCTTGAAAAGCGGAGAGGCGGAAGAAGTAGCCCCTTTCCGAAACTTTCTGAAGAGGGCGTCGGCACTCGGGGTTGGGGCATAAACCATCTTGGACCTCTTCTTCTCGGAAATAGGTTTCATCATAGATACAATACCATCCCTTGTAATAACCCTCATAAATTAGCTCTTTTTTCAAGAGTTCGCTTATGAATTGCTGAACTACCTTGGCGTGGCGAGCCTCGGTTGTTCTTATAAAGGCATCGTAGGAGATATCCAGTTCCCTCCAGGCTCTTTTGAACTCATCAGCCATCCTATCGCAGAAGGAAAGAGGGTCCTCACCTCTTGCTCTCGCTGCCTCAGCGACCTTGGGTGCGTTTTCATCCGTTCCCGTAGCGAAAAATACCTTCTCTCCTTTCATCTTCATATAGCGGGCGAGGATATCCGCGGAGAGGGTCGTGTAGGCTGAACCTATGTGGGGAACATCATTGACATAATAGATAGGGGTAGTTATGTAGAAAATCTTGCCCATTACAACCTGCAGGTATCACAGGACGAGAGGGAGCAAGTGGAGCAGGAGGAAGAAGAGCTTCCCTCGGAGGAGGGATTATTAGAGGATATAGCAAAGGTGGAGAAGAGCTTTTGCGTTTCTCCTCCGCACTCCGGACAGGGAACTTCCTCGCCAACTTTGCAAAGAGTGGAAAATTTGTGTCCGCATTTCTTGCAAATGAACTCATAAATGGGCATAATCGGTCACCTCCGACTACTTAATTATAACTTTTCAGGAGGAAATATCCAAAAATTCATTCGGTTAAAGCTATTTTTTCCTTGGGGAACGCAAGCGTTCCTTTCTCCTCTATTTCAACCAGGACCTCCTCCTTGAGGAAGTTTACGCCCACAACCTTCCCCTTTCCTTCGGGAGTGATGACCTCGCTACCTGGTGTAGGAAGCACTTGCCTCAATTGCTGGTAATAATCCAGCTCGTAAGCGAGACAACACATCAAGCGTCCGCAGGTGCCGGTTAACTTGCTTGGATTAGCGAAAAGATTTTGCTCCCTTATCATCCTAATTGATATTGAGCGGAAAGAGTTTAAAAATAGGTAGCAACAGACTATCCTTCCACAAGGTCCAATTCCACCGAAGCGTTTGGTTTCATCCCTTGCCCCTATTTGGGTTAACTCTATTCTAACCTTGAATATGCTCGCCAACGACCTCACGAGGGCGCGAAAATCCACCCTTTCCTGCGCACTGAAATAAAATATCAAGTGGGTTCCATCAAGGGTATATTCCGCATCTATGAGCTTCATTGGGAGGTTATGTTTTTCTATTTCCTCCTCGCATATCGGGAGTGCTTCCCTTGCTTTCTTTTCTCTTTCCTCTTGGAGAACAAGGTCCTCATTAGTTGCCAAACGCAGAATCTCGCCTTCCGGTTCTTCCCCGGATATCTCTTCTGTTATCTCTTCAACGGTTCCCAATTCCTCGCCTCGGGGAGTTTTCACGACAACTTTAACTCCCTCTTTTAGAGAGAGGTCTTTTGTATCGCATACTACAGTGCCCTCAACTTTGCCGTAGGAGACAATCGCCTTCGCCATATCTGTAATAAATATTAAAGGGGCATAAAGCATTGTCAAAT